>CADBSO010000098.1 GCA_902797395.1 uncultured Spirochaetales bacterium | reverse complement strand
CGGAAGGCTCAAAGTTCTGCAATTCGTGCGGAGCGGCGCTTTCCGTAAGCTGTCCGTATTGCGGAAAGAAGCTCAGCGGCGACAGCAAATTCTGCAACTATTGCGGCAAGGAGTTGGCATCCGCGCCGAAGCCGACTGCGAAGCCGCCTGCGGAGGATTTCGTCTATGTGGATGCGACAGGAACGCCGCTCAAGGGCTTCTTCATCTGCACGCATCAGGTGACGCAGGAGGAGTACCAGAGGATAATGGGGGTCAATCCGTCGGATTTTTCAGGCGGCAAGAACCCCGTGGAGAATGTCAGCTGGTACGACTGCATAGAATACTGCAACAGGAGGTCTTTGGCCGAAGGTCTGAAGCCGTATTACAACGTCGCCGGTGACAACACCACGTGCAACGAAGGCGCCGACGGCTACCGCCTTCTCACCGAGGCCGAATGGGAGTACGCCGCAAGGGGCGGCAACAGGAGCCACGGCTACGAATATTCCGGAAGCAACAACATAAACACGGTCGCATGGTATGACGGGAATTCCGGTGACCATACGCATCCTGTGTGCATGAAGAAGCCGAACGAGCTCGGCCTTTATGACATGTCGGGAAATGTTGAGGAATGGTGCTGGGATTGGCCCGATGCCTCCGGCTCGGGCCGCGTCACGCGCGGCGGCAGCTGTAGCATCATCGCCGACAGCTGCTCCGTGTCGCGCCGGTTCGACTACGACCCGTCGTACGCGAGCTACTTCCTAGGCTTCCGGCTTGCTCGCTCCGCCAAGGATTAGCAGGACAGGCGTGAGTGGGAACGGGTCGGGTTTTGAAAGCTGCATCCGAAGCAACTGCGCACCCATTTTCCCGAAAGGTTTGGCAATGGCATGGTCGGATTCCGAGGCCTTATGAGAAGTGCGATTGCGAGCGTTCCAGCCTGATTTCTTCCGTTGCTATTGGCTGATAGCAACGCAAGTTGATGGCGTGGGGTTGACAATTTGGCCGTTTTATGGTTATATTATGATTCGTTGTAAAATGGGCTGCTAGCTCAGTAGGTAGAGCAACGCCCTTTTAAGGCGTGGGTCAGTGGTTCGAATCCACTGCAGCTCATTTTTTCTGAGCCCATCGTCTAGTGGTTAGGACCTCAGGTTTTCATCCTGGCAACAGGGGTTCAATTCCCCTTGGGCTTGATTTTTCAGCGCGGGCATTTGCAGTCGGCGACGATTGCGAATGCCCGATTTTTTAGGTATGCTGGAATGGATGTTCAGTGTTTGGTTGTTTGTTCCGGTATGATTTTAGAGGTTTTTCCGAAACTCATTTCAAAATGATACGAAGTCTATTTTGAATCAGGGCATTGTTCGAGAAAACCGCGAATACTGCGTTTTGCCTTTTCTCAAGGCGAAACGTAGCGTGCTTTTGAGAAGAATCCATCGGATTTATGTTCTGATTCAAAAGAGCGAGCAGCGTGAAGGAAGGAGTTTTGAAAAAACTTCGGTTTTAGGTATGGCTCCGAAAGTAAAAGTAACAAGTGAAATGATCATAGGCGCTGCCATGGATTTTGTGGAGCAGAACGGCTATGATGCGCTTACTGTGCGTCAGGTGGCCCAGTGCCTCTCATGTTCTACGCAGCCGATATATTCCTGTTTTTCCAATATGGATGATTTGAAGGCCGAAGTATGCAGGGTTTCAAGGGAGAAATGCCTTTCGGCTCTTTTTGATGGCGTCAGCATGGATGATTTTCTGTGTTCGCTTTCGAAATCGCTTTTGAAATTCGCATTGGAGAAGCCGAAACTGTTCAGATCCGTATTCGTCATGCCGTATTCGGGCAGACTGGACCTTTTTGCGGAAATCAAAAAGAGATATTCAATTGGTGATATTTTCGGCGCGCAAGGCAGAATGTATGATTTGAGCGAAGCGGATGTGAGACGCGTTGTGGATAAGGCGCTTTATTTCGCATTGGGGTATGCGGTTGCGCTGACAGGAGAGGGAAGAAGCGAATTTACGGAGGACATGTCTGATTTTCTTGATGGAACGGTAAGGGAGCTTGTTTCCGGATTTTTCCTTTCCTGCGGCTATTAGGCCTTCTGGTTTTTGTTTTTTTCGGGATTTTAGTTTAGGGTGTGCATATGGATGTTATAGTTGGCGCGAATGCGATCAGGGAAGTGCTGAAAAAGCGCAATCTCAGAGGCAGCATTCTTTACCTTTTGGCGGATGGCAAAGGCAAAAGCAGGGAATTGGAAGCGATTGCCGCGAATTGCACTGGCCTTTCGGTTGTCAGGACGGATGCCAGGAAACTCAGGGAGTTCAGCGAGAATCACAAGGGAGCCGTTTTGGTTTGCCGGTCTCAATCCCTTTTGGGAAACAGGACTACGACGGTTAAGGACTATTTGCGCAATAACGCAGGAAAGCAAAGCGGACTCGTTCTCATTTTGGATTCCATATCCGATCCGCAGAATCTTGGCAGCATTATCAGGACATCCGATTGCTTTCGGGTCGATTTGGTTGTGGTGGCGAAGAACAATGCCGCAGGAATCTCTTCGACTGTTTATTCCATATCACAGGGCGCGCTCGAATATGTGAATGTGGCGGAAAGCACGAATATAGTCAGGGATATCGAAGAGCTTAAGAAGTGCGGATATTGGGTGTATGCTTCGGATATAAAGGGCAAGGACATCTATTCCGTGGATTTCGATTCGAAGACTGCTATAGTCATGGGCAAGGAAGGCTCCGGATTGCGCCGCCTTGTCGCTGAGAACTGCGATATGGCGGTGACGATACCGATAAAGGGGCATCTTGATTCATTGAATGTTTCCGTTGCTGCCGGTGTGGTTTTGAGCGAATTCAGGAGAAAGAGGGGGTATTGATGAAAAAACTGGAAATAAGACCGATACGCGATGCGGTCATAGAGGATGTGAAGTCCCAAGTCGCCCGATTTGCTGAAAGATATGGTTTTCCGCCGCATCTTGCAATAATATTGGTCGGAGACAATAAGGCGAGTCAGTCGTATATTAGAACCAAAGAGAAGCTTGCGGCTGAAGTCGGAATGACCACCGAGAACCATTTTCTTCCATCTTCGGCTAGCAAAGATGAGATAATCGCCCTCATAGATTCATTGAATGCGGATGATTCGGTTCATGGAATCCTCTTGCAGCTCCCCCTTCCTGACGGGTTCGATGTTTATCCGATAATGGAGAGGATTCTGCCCGAGAAGGATCCGGATGCGCTCACATCCTCGAATATGGGATGCCTCTTCAAGGACAGGGCGAATGTTCTGGCGTGCACTCCGAAGGGGATCATGAAAATATTTGATTTCTGCAAAATTCCGCTTGCATCGAAGAATGTGCTGATAATAAATCGCAGTGATATTGTCGGAAAGCCATTGGCGGCGGCCTTGCTGTCAAAGGGAGTTGATGCTACCGTGACGGTTGCGCATTCCAAGACATCGGATGTGAAGAGGCTGGCGGAATCGGCTGATATAATCGTGGTGGCGGTTTCAAAATACGGATATATTGATAAGACATGGAAGCTCAAGGATGGCGTGGTGATCATTGATGTGTCTATAAACAGGATTCCCGATTCCAGTTCCGAGAAAGGCTATAAGGTGGTCGGTGATTTCCTGCCGGAGGATTTTGAGGATAAGCCGGGATCTTATACCCCTGTTCCCGGAGGGGTTGGTCTTATGACGGTATGCGAGCTTCTTGATAATACGATGTTCCTTGCATGGAAGCAGATGGAAAAGCGAGGATAGGCGCATGAAGGCGATTTATGAATTTCCGATGAGGCTTCAGGTTTTCCTTTCGAAAAGCACGCCGCTTTCGCGCAGGAAAGCCGAAGAGGCAATCGAGCAGGGCAGGGTAGAAGTAAACAATGAGGTTGTGACGCAAATGGGAATCAAGGTTGAGAGGGGCGATAAGGTTTCGCTTGACGGTTTTGAGCTTTCCATTGCCGGTGATGTCCGCTGCTATATGCTGAACAAGCCGCGCGGTTGCGTTTGCACCAATTATGATCCGCATCAGAAGAATTACGCTAGGGATTACCTTCGGGATGTGCGCGAACCGGAGAGGCTTTTCTCGATCGGGCGCCTCGACAAGGATTCCCAAGGCCTCCTTCTCTTTACGGATGACGGCGCTTTGGCCAATAAGATAATTCATCCGTCCGGAAAGATAGTCAAGACATATCAGGTTCAAACCAAAGAGAAGCTTAAGCCTGCGCATTTGCATAAGATGAGGGAGGGCATCATCCTGCCTGATAATGTCTTGCCGTACAAAATAGCGTCATTTTCAATCATATCCCTTCGTGTGGCGGAGGTCAGGCTGGAAAGCGGAAAGAACCGTGAGATAAGAAAGCTGTTTGAGAATTTCGGCTATACGATAGAGAAGCTCGTTCGCATTAAAATAGGTCAATTGGAACTTGGGGATCTTAAGGAAGGCCATTACCGGAAGCTTAACGGCACGGATGTGGAAAAGATTTTCCAGCAATAGCCTTCGGAAACGCCTTTGAAAGCCGTTTCCGAAGAAGAGATTGAGAGCGCTTCCGAAAACCTGTCGTTCGAAGATGCCTGCGGATTTGGGCAGCTTCGGACTTTGAGGCTTTAGGAAGCGTTTTTTATTGAGGTTTTTCAAAACTCATTTCAAAATGGTGCGAAGCCTATTTTGAACCAGGGCATTTTTTGAGAAAACCGCCAATACTGTTTTGCCTTTCCTCAAGGCGAAACGCAGCGAGTTTTTGAGAAGAATCCATCGGATTCATACCCTAGTTCAAAAGGGCAAGCAGCATGAAGGAAGAAGTTTTAAAAAACTTTATTACATCGCCGTGTATCCGCCGTCGACAGGCAGGATCACGCCGGTGACATAACTTGAAGCCGGGCTGGCGAGGAAAATCGCCGCGGAATCCAACTCGCCTTCGTTACCGTAGCGTGAAAGCGGAATCATGGTTTTCGCATTCTGTTGGAAGAAGTCGCTGTCAAGCGTCTCTTTTGTGAGCGGGCTGTAGAAATATCCCGGACAAATCGCATTGACGTTTATGTTGTATTTGCCCCATTCCGATGCCAATCCGCGCGTAAGATTGACGACACCGCCTTTGGCTGCGTGATATGGTGTGCATGGAGCGACTTTGTTGCCCACCAGGCCATACATGGAAGCTATGTTTATGATGCGTCCGTATTTCGCATTGATCATGGCTTTTTTCGCTACGGCGCGCGCCATTTTGAATGTTCCGCCGAGGTCGATGTTGAGCTCGCCGTTGAATTGGTCGTCCGTGATGTCTTCCGCAGGGGCGACAGCGCCTGTTCCGGCATTATTGATCAGTATGTCGATTCTTCCGAATTTCCTGACTATCTCATCGACTGCGCTGTTGACGCGATCCGTATCGGTGATATCGCACTGCACTGCAAGTGTTTCCACACCGAATTCCTTTGCGATTTCGTCAGCGACTTTTTCAATCAGTTCTTTTCTGCGGGCGATCGCAACGATTTTGGCGCCCTGGTTGGCTAAGGCTTTCGCCATTTGAACTCCCAATCCTGTGGAGCATCCGGTGACTACGGCTACTTGGCCTGTCAGATCGAAATACTTTTTTTCCATTGTAACTCCTTATATGAATGCTTTTTCGCTTTGCTTCGCCGATCGGCATGGCGCGGATGATTCGCAATCGAGGGAAGTCCGATGCCGCCTTTCGCAAGCTTTGCGAGGCATTCGGTGTTTTTTGGAATTTCGTGTGAATTCCTATGCGATTATACTCGGATTTCGCTGATTCTGCAAATGGATTTGGTCGATTGCGGAACCAGTGGCGACGGATTGAAGACTGGCGAATTTGGATGCGCCATGTTGCTTGGCGCCTTTCTCTGAATTTCATGATTTGGCATGATTTTGTTATATTGAAGCCATGAAAGAATGCTATCATGTGGTGCAATATTATGAAACCGATAGGATGGGCATGGCTCATCACTCCAATTACATAAGATGGATGGAAGAGGCCAGGGCTGATTTTCTGATGCAGGCGGGGTGGCCTTTCCGTGAATTGGAGAAAGCGGGTCTGGCAAGTCCTGTCATAGGAGTGGATGTTGAATATTTCCGTCCTGTGACGTTTTCGGACAAGGTGAGAATCGAGGTGCGCCTTATAGGGTTCGGGATAGCCAAGTTCAAAGTCTCCTATAGGATGTTTTGCGGCTTGGAATGCGTTTGCGCGGCTCATTCCGAACACGGGCTTGTCGGTTCCGATGGCCGCCATATTCGCATAAGCGAGGAATTTCCGGAGTTTTATAATGCCATGCGCGCTGAGGTGGAGGAAGAATGATGGCCGGCACTCGGGCGCCTTGTCATGTCAGGCTTTGGAGTTTTCGGATATTTGAGGTTTTTTCGGAGAATGTCCTGATTCGAAATAGTCTTCGCATCATCTTGAAATGAGTTTTGAAAAAACCTTATTTCATGTATAATGTAAGCATGAGAAAACTGTTGTTTCCACTATGGTGTTCGTTTTTTGTTGCGGCATTGCTTGTAGCATCGTGCGCAAGCGTTTCTGATAATTCTGATAATTACGTGAAGGTGATTTCGTTGAAGGGCGATCCGAAAACCGGCTATCAATGGGTATACATCGGTTCGGAGAGCGGCAAAGTCGCTTTTATCGGATCGAAATACGAGCCGAGGATTGGGGATCGCTATCTTATAGGCCCGGGCGGTGACTATCTGTTCAGTTTCCGCGGTTTGGAGAAAGGCAGGGACAGGCTGGGCTTTGAGTATCGCAGGGGCTGGCAGCAGGATGATATCGCGCAAAGCAAAACGGTGGATGTTGTGGTTGACGGGGATCTCAATGTGATTGAAATATAGGAGGTTTCCATATGAGAAATGCGATATTTGTGTTTTTGCTCTTGTTTCCGTTGATGCTGTTTTCGTGTTCCACCCAAAACGCATCTGTCAAAAGCATTATGCTCGAAGGCAATCCTACGACAGGATACGCGTGGGAATTCAAGGGCAGCAAGAACGGAAGGGTCAAGATGGTGGGATCCGAATATGTCCCGAATGCGTCCAAATCCGGCATGGTGGGTGTCGGCGGAAGGTATGTTTTCAAATTCGTTGGCGTTGAAACTGGTGATGACAGGCTGTTCTTCGAGTATGCGCGTCCTTGGGATGCTAAGGATGTTGCCGATACGAAGAAGATAGATGTGATCATAGGCGATGGGCTTAAGATCTCCTTCAAATGATTCGGCGCTTTCCGACCATAAAACCGGCAAAAGGCCTTGAGGGCGATCAGTATTCCTTTTTCGTAAAGGAAAATTATTGTTTTTCCATCTCGAATATTCGCAGGCATTCTCAAATAGCGGGTTTTTAGAAGCGCCCTTCTTGAAAAAACCTATGAAAACATTATAATTTGTCATATGGCTATTGAATCGGAAAAAAACGAGGGAGAACGTTTTACATATCTTGACAACAATGCTACAACGCCAATGCTTGAACAGGCTAGAATCGCGCTTGCGGAGCGGCTTCTCGACGGGAACGCCTCTTCGATGTATGCGCTTGGGCGCAAGAGCAAGGCGTTTGTCGAGGATGCGAGAAAGGGATTTGCCGAGCTTCTCGGCTGCGTTCCGGATGATGTGATTTTCACATCGGGAGCTACTGAAAGCAATGATACGGTGTTGAATATCGCCAAGCGGCTCATAAGGGAGAAGGGCGGCAGGATTCTGTCATCGGCGATAGAGCATCCGTCGATAATAGAGACTTTGAAGCGCTTCGAGGCTGATGATGGTGTGGAATATTCGCTTTGCCCTGTTGATGGCGGCGGCAGGATTATCGTTTCGGAGCTTGAAAAGGAGCTTGTCAAAGGCGATGTGGTTCTGACGAGCATAATGGCGGCGAATAACGAGACCGGTGTGATCCAGCCTATTTCGCAGGCGTGCGATCTGGCTCATAGGCATGGCAGTCTTTTTCATACGGACGCGACGCAGATATTGGGAAAAGGCGATTTTGATTTCAATGCCGGCGGTTATGACTATGCTTCATGTTCAGCGCATAAGTTCTATGGGCCGAAAGGCGTGGGCGCATTGGTTGTCCGATCTGGCAGGCCGTATTACCCGCTTCTTACAGGTGGCCATCAGGAGGGCGGCAGGCGCAGCGGGACATATAACAGCACATGCGCATACGCTGCCGGAATAGCCGCAAGGGCTGCGAAAGCCGATATCAGGTCGGAGGCGGGTAGGCTGGCGGCTTTGAGGGATCGCCTTAGAGAGGGGCTGCTTGAGAGGGTTCCGGATATTTCATTTAACGGGAATCCCGATTATCTCGTTCCTAATACGCTCAATGTGTCATTCAGGAATGTGGAGGGTGAGTCCATATTGCTGATGCTTGATTTTGAGGGGATTTGCGTATCGACAGGGTCTGCCTGCGCGACAGGATCATTGGAGCCGAGTTATGTTCTTCTCGCATCTGGGACTCCCATAGAGGATGCTCATTCCAGCATAAGGTTTTCGCTTGGAAGGGAGAATACCGGAGAAGACATTGATTATGTGCTCGAGAAGCTTCCGCCAATTATCGAGCGTCTCAGGCAGATTTCCACGAGAGGTAGGAAATGATTGATTTGAATGAGTGGACATATAGCAAGATAGTTATGGAGCATTTCAGAAATCCTCATAACATTCTTTCGGAAAACGAGAAGTTCATACCGGATGGCGAGGGGAATGTCGGGTCTTTGGCTTGCGGAGATCAGATGTATGTCGCATTGCAGATATCGGATGGCAAAGTCAAGGATATAAGATGGCTGACATACGGCTGCGCATCGGCAATCGCATCCACATCCATAATGAGCGATATGGTAAAAGGGATGTCGCTTGAGCAGGCTTACGAGATCACCCCGGAGCAGATAGTGAGCGCATTGGACGGGCTTCCGGAACACAAGTTCCATTGTTCCGTATTGGGTGATAAGGCTCTTCGCGCGGCAATAGATGATTATCTCAAGAAAAACAACCTTCCGAATCCGTACAAGGCAAAGTCCGTGAAAATCATATGCGAGTGCAAGAACATAACAGATCAGAGGATCGATGAGCTTGTCGCGTCGCAGGAGGTCAGGACTTTTGCCGAGCTTCAGGAGAAAACCGGATTGGGGACTGTATGCGGAAAGTGCAAGGCGAAGGCGCAAGACTTGTTTGCCGAGCTCAGGCACATACACGGATTTGTTTGAAATGAGTCTTGAAAAAACCTCGAAAAAGTTTTGAGGTAAAGTCAAAGACGCTTGCGGAAGCATGCCGTTCAAGGTAGCCGTTGAAAGCAAAATTTTCCGATTTCGTTGTTCTTGCCGTTCTTATTGCGGTGTCGTTGTTTTTGATTGCAATGTCCTTTTGGGGTGGCGGAGACAAGCCTATGTATGTCAATGTCCGCACTGCCGATGCGTTATTCGCCTATCCGTTATCAGTGGATTCGGAATATGAGTTTGAGGGCCGCAAGGGCGCTTTCGGGATAAGGTGCGAGAAAGGAACCGTTCGAGTTGTCCGTTCCTTTTGCAGCGAGGGCATTTGCCGGCATAAGATTCTTAAGGCATCGGGAGACAGCGTGATCTGCCTGCCGAATATGATAACCGTTTGGCTCTCATCGGATGCTTTCGCATCTGATGAAACGGTATTTGACGCAAATGGGATTGACGACATATCATACTGATCCTTCGGCCGGGACGTCGGATGCTTTCAGGTATTCCCTGGCGCTCAGCATGTTTTTCGCTTTTGCGGAAAGCGTTTTGCCGCATCCTATCGTGTTTTTCAGATATGGCTTTGCGAACATAGCGCTGCTCATGGCGAGCAGGGTGCTCGCAATCGGGGAATTCATGGCGCTCGTGGCGCTTAAAGCGATTTTGTCATCGTTTTTGTCCGCTAATTTGCTTACCCCGTTTTTTTTGGTTTCGTTTCTTGCGAATATCACAGTGTTTCCATTTGTTTTCATGTTGCGGAAAGCGGAATGCTTTTCATTTTTGGGAGTATCGCTCATATCCTCGTTCGCATACAATCTGATCCAGTCATTGCTGATGCTTAAGCTGGTGTTGGGGCCGTTTGCCGCGCGCCCGCTGTCGCTTGTGATTGCAATGGGAAATGTCTCGGCCATTCTGACCGGTTTGGCTGCGAATTATCTTTATTCCGCTTATATGCGTAATGCGAGCAAGGAAACCGCAGCGTTCTTTATGGCGGGCGGGAATAACGATGCGTTGCGGTATCGTATCACTTTCAAAGCGATAATCAGATATGCGTTTTCCCTGGCATGTGTATTTGCATTCAATCTTTTCAATCCCATGGGCGAGGTGATTTGGGGCATTGGGGCGGTGAGGGTTACCAGCGGAGCTGTGGCGTTGTCCCTGAAAAGGACGGCCGCAGTGTTTTTGGGATTTGCCGCTAGCATTGCAATCAGAATGCTCGTGAAACCCGGGAAAGGATTCTTATCGGGGGAACTTGTTCTTTTCAGTATGTTTGTAACCAATTTCCATAAAGGAGCGGATAAGGGGCGCGCTGGATTCAGGAGCTTGTTGAAAAGGATAGCTGCAAGTATGGATATAGGGCTTTCTCGAAGAATGCCCTGATTCAAAATAGGCTTCGCATCATTTTGAAATGGGTTTTGAAAAAACCCTCAAAAAATGGAATTCGATTTCATTTGCGCTCTTTAGGTTTGAATATCGCATATGCTCTCTGAATAGTGGTTTTAGAAGTGCCCTTTAATTTGAAACTTGCTTGCGGATTCACTTATAATACTATTTGGGCAATATTAAAAGTAATACTACAAAGTAATACTACTTAGTATGGTAATGCTGTGAATGTTTTTTGGAAAGGCATCCTGTGTCGGAGCAGGCTTTGCGTCATCTCGGAATCGAATCGAATAGCTAAGGGATGGCTAAAGGTGTTTGGAGTGTTTTCGGCGGAATCGGGCTGCCTTCGGAGTTTTGCCGGGAGAGAGCGATAGAATGAGCGATATGAATGAAATGGAACAGGCCAGATTGGCCATAAGCGATATAGATGCGAAGATGGCGGAGCTGTTCGAGAAAAGGATGGAAGCCGTTAGGGTGATTGCGGAATACAAGAGATCTAATGGGCTTGGAATAGTCGATGAGAAGAGGGAAGCGGAGATAATAGCGAGAAACGCGGATCTTATCAAGGATGATGTGATAAGGGGGCATTACGTGCTGTTTCTCAAAGAGGCGATACGGCAGTCGTCGTCGTTTCAGTTCCGATTGAACCAAGGCATGCGGATCGCATATACCGGCGTTCCCGGGGCTTTTGCGTATATTGCGGCCAAGAAGATGTTTCCCGGCGCGAATTATGTTTCGTGCTCCGATTTCTCCGCATCATACGAGCGGGTCGCTTCGGGGGAGTGCGATGTGGCGGTCTTGCCGATAGAGAACAGCACGGCCGGTGATGTTGGTACGGTATTGGATCTGATACATTCGGGCGATCTTTTCATAAACAGGATCGTCAGCATACCGATAGAGCAGAACCTTCTGGGCATCAAGGGAGCGAGCAAGGATACGATAAGGACGGTCTACAGCCATCCGCAGGCTTTGGCGCAGTGCTCCGATTACATCCGCAAGCATGGCTATGATCAGATGGAGCGGGTTAATACCGCTGTGGCCGCCAAGGAGATCTTCGACAGGAACGATGCGACCGCAGCGGCAATCGCAAGCGATGAGACCGCTGAGTTGTATGGGCTTGAAATAATAGAGAGGGGCATAAATTCCGAGAAAAACAATTCGACTAGGTTCGCATGCTTTTCGCGGAGCCTCAACAGGACGTCTGGCAAGTCTTCCGGCGAGGGATTCATAATAGTGTTCTCGATTTCAAATGAGGTCGGAAGCCTGGCGAAGGCGCTTGACATAATAGGCTCGAACGGCTTCAACATGCGCAATCTCAGAAGCAGGCCCATGAAGACCAGGATGTGGAAATATTATTTCTATGCCGAGCTTGAAGGGAATGCTTTCAGCGAGGCCGGCGCAGATCTGATGATACAGCTCAAGACGATATGCGATGAGGTCAGGCTGGCTGGCACATATGCGCTGTAAGGGGAGATGCCATGAAAATAAGCATTAGATCCCAGCAGAGTGATATAAAATACGACATCACGATTCGCAGAGACAGCCTTGATGATGTCTCGGATTATTTTGATTTGAATAGGAAGGTGCTGGTCGTGACCGATGACGGGACGCCGTCCTGTTATTCTGAAAAAGTGATGTCACAGTCGCGCGCGCCGTATCTTTATTCCATTGAAGCTGGCGAGCCGTCGAAGAACATTGATAATTTCAGCAGGATTCTCGCTTTCATGCTTGAGAAGAAGTTCACGAGGTCTGATGCTGTTGTGGCTGTCGGCGGAGGCGTCGTAGGCGATTTGGCCGGATTTGTCGCTTCGGCATACATGAGAGGCGTAGCCTTCTATAATGCGCCTACTACATTGCTGTCGCAAGTCGATTCTTCCATAGGAGGGAAATGCGCCGTGGATTTCGGAGGGGTGAAGAATTCCATCGGAGCGTTCAAGTTTCCCTCTGCGGTCCTCATTGACCCCAACACCCTCAGAACGCTAGACAGGCGCCAGGTCTCCGCAGGATTGGCCGAAGCCATCAAAATGGGGCTGACATCGGATGCTTCGCTGTTCGGTCTGATTGAGAAATCCGAAAAGCTTGATGACGACATTGACCATATAATCGCGAAATCGCTTCGGGTCAAAGCGGATGTGGTATCCTCCGATCCGTTTGAAGCCGGTTTGAGAAAGGTTTTGAATTTCGGGCATACGGTCGGACATGCTATAGAATCGCTGTATGGCGGATCGCTCTTGCACGGGGAGTGCGTGGCTGCGGGAATGACGTATATGTGCTCCGATGAGGTCTTGAAGCGATTGGTTCCTGTTCTTGACAAATACGGATTGCCGCATAGCGTTGGATTTGATCGTGATAAGGCGCTGGATCTTATCGGCTCCGATAAGAAGGCGTCCGGAGATTCCATAAGCGTTGTCTATGTGGATCGCATCGGATCCTTTGAATTTCGCAGCATGAAAGTTGAGGAGCTTGGGAGAGCAATCGCCGTAGGGGATTCGTGATGAGCGCTTCGCGAATCGTTTGATTAACGATTTGCATATCTGTATAATATATCCGCAGAGGTATGAGATGCAGGAATTGAGCAGAAAGAATAAGTTTTTTACGGATTCGGTCATAAGAAGAATGACCAGAGTGGCGATAGCGGAGAATGCGGTTAATCTGGCGCAGGGCTTTCCGGATTTTGATCCGCCTGCGGAGCTTACCGGCAGATTGAAGGAGATTTCCGAGATAGGCCCTCATCAATATCCTATTACCATGGGAGCGCCGAATTTCAGGCAAGCCGCCTGCAGGAAGTGCTCGCGTTTCATGGGGATTCCTCTTGATCCGGATAAGAACATAGTCGTTACCATCGGATCGACTGAAGCTATGGTTGATACCATTTTCGCCTTGACGAATCCCGGCGATAAGATAATAATGTTCTCCCCGTATTTTGAGAACTACAAGGCTCAGTCGATAATGGCTGATTGCGAGCCGATTTTCGTTGAGCTTGAGCCGCCTTCATATAAATTCGATGCCGGAAAGCTCGAAGATGCGTTCAAGAAAGGGGCGAAAGCCATACTCATATGCAATCCTTCGAATCCGTCAGGCCGCGTATTCACGTATGATGAAATGAAGACCATTGCGGATCTTTGCATAAAATATGATGCTTATGCGATAACCGATGAAGTGTACGAGCATATCATTTTCGGTGGAAGGAAGATGATCTACATGAATTCTCTTCCGGGAATGTGGGAGAGGACGGTAGCCTGCTCATCGCTTTCCAAGACTTATTCCATTACCGGTTGGAGGCTTGGATACGCCATAGCGGAAGAAAGCATCATGAACAGGATAAAGCAGTATCATGATTTCAATGCCGTTGGCGCCCCTGCGCCATTGATGGAAGCCGCTGTAGCCGGTCTTGAGATGCCGGATTCCTACTATAAGGAGTTTGGCGACCACTATTTGCACATGAAGGAGATATTCACTGGCGGCCTCAAGTCGCTTGGAATTCCTTTCGCAGAGCCGGAAGGAACCTATTTCGTGCTTGCTGATCTTTCGCCGTACATGAGAAAGGGTGAGGACGACATAGCGTTCTGTGAAAAGATGGCGAAGGAAGTCGGAGTGGCTGTGGTTCCGGGATCATCGTTCTTCCAGTCGCCTGCTTTTGGCGTTGTGAGAATGCATTTTGCGAAGAAGGATGAGACGCTGCATGAGGCGTTGAACCGTTTGGAAAAGCTCAAGAGGCTTTGATATTCTTGTTCGGATACTGGAGTTTGCTTATGTCAGGAATTGCATTCAAACGTTTTTTTGCTATGGCGTTGCTCTTGCTCGCATGTGTCAGTCCTGCTTTCGCATGGTGGATGGGCACTGAGACTGGCATTGATGATTTCGGGGATCCGGTGCCTGAGAAGAAGTTTTATGAGTCGAATGATGATTATGGGGCGGTTTGGTTCTACTTTCGTGATGATGGCAGCATTGAGGGTTGCAACATCGCATTCGATTTTGAGGATTTTGACGAAGCCGTCTCATCCAGGGCCTGCGCGATAAGCGTTAAGGACGATAAGGGCGATGTGAGGGCTTGGAAATCCTATTATTGGTTGAATTCCGATGGCTATTGGCAGACTAGATTGAATGAGTTCGATTCCGTGGAGCTTTATCGTATCTTTTCCGGAAACAGCAGGGTCAGGCTTATAATCAAGGACATTGATTCTGGAATCGTGTTCAATTACGGACGGATCGAATGTTCTGATTTCCTTGAAGGATTGAAGGGCATCGGAGAGTCAAAGGATTCCGAAAAGCCCCAGTCTGCCGCAGCGCCTGTTGAAACTGAAGCTGCCCCAACTGCGCAGGATGCGGAGCCCTCGGCGGCTTTAGTTGATGCGAAATAGGTTTTGATTGGTTTCATAATTGGGAGGTTTTTTCAAAACTCCTTCCTTTCATGCAGCTTGCTCTTTTGAATCAGGGCATAAATCCGATGGATTCGGACTTTGAGATTTTGGAATTGTTTTAGGGTGCTTCTAAAAACCTGCTGCCTGGAGAGCGCCTGTGGTTTTCAGACCTGAAAGGCATTGGCGAAATCGGACTCCGAGGTTTTTGGAAGCGCCCTTTAAGGTACGCATATCAAGTTGCGTATCCGATCGCAGGATATGCCGGGGCGAATGTTCGCATGTTCGTTTTGGCATATTCTGATTTTTTTTGCGAAGCATGATGCCTTGCCGGGAGCGTTTTCTCGGCTTTATCTTATGTAACGCATGATCAAGGGATCCTGATAATGAAAAACAGCATTGGCAGAAGCGTTATACTGACGCTCTTCGGGGAAAGCCATGGTGAGGCGATAGGCGCGGTTTTGGATGGGTTTGCGCCGGGAATAGAAGTGAGCCGCAAGCTTATGGACGCCAATTTGTCAAAAAGGCGTCCGAATGCCAAAACGGATACAGCAAGAATCGAAAAGGATGAATACAGGATATTGAGCGGCGTGTTCAATGGCTTCACCACTGGCGCTCCGATTTCCGTAGTGATACCGAACGGAAATACTGATAGCTCGGCATATGATGATTTGAGGGGCAAGGCAAGGCCTTCTCATGCGGATTATGCTGCCTTTTGCAAGTATCACGGATTTGAGGATTATAGGGGAGGCGGTCATTTTTCAGGTCGCATAACCGCGCCGATAGTGGCAATAGGGGCCATATGTCTTGGAGCTCTTGAAAAGCTCGGAATAAGAATAGGGACTCACATTCTGAGATGCGGTAATGCCAAAGACAAGCCGTTTTCCGATTTTTCGCATGAAATAGGCGTAATAGAAGAGAAGATGATGCCTGTGATAGGGGATGTGGAATCGGATATTGAAGCGGAAATCATCCGCGCAAAGGAAAATGGCGATTCCATTGGAGGGATAACGCAGACCGCGATAATCGGGCTTCCATCCGGACTTGGAGAGCCGTGGTTTTCATCGGTTGAAGGCGATTTGTCTAATGCCATGTTCTCGATAGGCGGCATAAAAGGCATTGAATTCGGTTTGGGGTTTGGTCTTGCAGGGCTGACGGGCAGCAAGGCAAATGATCCGTTTCGCATGAACAATGGAAAGGTGGAGACAATCACGAACAACAATGGAGGCATTAACGGCGGCATAACGAACGGGATGCCTGTGGTTTTCCAGTGCGCTGTCAAGCCTACGCCATCCATCTCCAAATTGCAGCAGACTGTGGATTTTGCAAAGTGTGAGGATGTGTCGATTGGAATAAAGGGCAGGCATGATCCTGCTATAATCAGAAGAATCTGCATAGTCATCACAAGTTTGACAGCCGTAGTGATTTGCGATTTGATTGCCTCCAGATTCGGCACGGACGCATTGCGTGAGGGGAAATGGGAATAAATGGAATACGGTCTTATCGGGGAGAAGCTCGGTCATAGCTTCTCAAAAACAATACATTCGCTGATCGGAAGTTATGATTATTCTCTCAGGGAGGTGGCAAGGGACGATCTTGATGCCTTTATGCGCAAGAGGGATTTCAAGGGAATCAATGTGACTATTCCGTATAAGACCGAGGTTATTCCGTATCTTGACTCGATTTCCGCTGAAGCGGAGAAAATAGGGTCGGTGAATACGATAGTCAATGAGTCGGGCAGGCTTCGAGGATTCAATACGGATTTCTTCGGGCTAAAAATGCTGATAGAGCGTCAAAAAACGGATTTGAAAGGCAGGAATGCTCTGATTTTGGGAACTGGCGGCACGAGCAGAACCGCTAAGGCCGTATTGGAATCGCTTGGTGTTGCGCAAGTTTATCAGGCGTCTAGGAATCCTGCGCAAGGCATGGTGGGGTATGACGATATTGCTAATTTGAGAGTCGACCATGTCATCAATACGACACCTGTCGGGATGTTCCCTAATAGCGATTCATCTCCTATCGAGTTGGATAAATTAAAGCATATCAACGGAATAACAGATGTTATATATAATCCGCTGCGTACGAATCTCGTATTGTCCGGCAAAAAGAGGGGCATAAGCTCATCAGGTGGCTTGTTCATGCTGGTGGCGCAGGCGGTTCATGCCGCAAGGCTCTTTGGTTTCTCTTCGGCGGATGATGAACAGGTTTCGGACATTTATCGGCGGATTCTAAGTCAGAAAACCAATATCGTTCTTATTGGCATGCCGTCTTGCGGCAAGACTACGATAGGGCATCGCGTCAGCAAGGGGCTTGCAAGGAGCTTCGTTGATACGGATCAGAGAATAAGCGCCAAATTGTCTGAAATGGGAATCGGCATGCGTATTTCCGAATATATTGCAGAGCGCGGAGAGCAGAGCTTTCGGGAAATCGAAACCGAAGTGATAAGGGATGTTTCCAGACTGAATGGAGTTGTGATTGCCACTGGCGGCGGGGCGGTTTTGAATCCGGAGAACATGAGGATGCTGCGCCAGAACGGCATTGTGTTCTGGATAGATCGCCCTCTTGAGCTTTTGAAGGCTACGACATCCAGGCCGTTGACTTCCACGAGAGAGGCTCTTGAAAGAAAATATGCCGAACGTTCGGGCTTGTATGAGGAGCATGCGAATGTTCGAGTTCGCAATGATGCCTTGCCGGATGATGCTGTCGAGGCGATAGTGAGGGGTTTCAATAATGAAATTGCTTGTGATTAACGGACCCAATATAAACATGCTGGGGATCAGGGAACCCGACATATATGGCCATGATACGTATGATGGCCTTCTAAAGCTGATATCGGATCATGCGAAAGCGAAGGGAATTGAAGTGGAGACATATCAGTCGAATCACGAGGGAGATATTGTGGATAGGATACAGAAGGCGTATTTCGACGGCACTCAGGGAATTGTGATAAATCCGGCTGGATACACGCATACGTCGGTAGCTATTCTTGATGCGTTGAAGGCTACGGCTCTGAAAGCCGTTGAAGTCCATATTTCCGATGTGTCGTCCAGGGAGGATTTCCGTCAGATAAGCTATGTGCGCGGCTATGTTTCAAAAACCATATCCGGCAAGGGGCTGCAGGGATATATCGAAGCGATTGATTATCTGATTGATTTGATTGCCGCGCATTGACAGCGCTGATGATGCCGGCTTAGGCGAAGAGGCATGCGGTTGCTTTCCGTTGTATTGTAAAAAACGGATGATTGTAATAAAATCATCAGGTTATGTGCATTAGTAGGGTTCTAAGAAACAAGTTTTTCCTGCTGCTGGCGCTTGTGCTGCTGCCAATGAGCGCTTTTGCGGAATACGGCAGGGGAAATTACAATATAAATTTGAGAGTTCCGCTGAATATTCCGGCTTTTTCCCATGTGCAGCGCGGGGAATCGGATAATCACAGAGGTGTTACGCTGTCGTTTTCTGAGATGGGTTTTTCCGGCATACAGGCTGGAGTGGAAGCCGATGTCGGGTATTTCATCAACGACAAGGTGTCGCTCGGCGGAATTCTGGGATATGATTTTGTCTATGATAGAGGGGGTAGGATACTCTCCAAAGTTCCCATTCTGTTTAAAGCCAATTACCTGATTTTTTCGGATGGGATGTTTGATGTTCCAATATCCGGATTCCTTGGCGTGAACTATTGGAAATACCATTCGCAGGAGCATTTTGTTTTGCATGCTGGTGTGGAGTTCGGCCTTAATGTGTTCTGGTCGGAGAACTGGGGCGCTATGTTCAGGACCGGTTTTTGGATTTATCCGGAACTGTATGCCGATAGCTATAAGACGAATGTCTCAGGATTCATTCCGATAGTCTTGGGCGTTACGTATAGGAGGTAGGCGGCTATGAGAAGATTCGGCGTCATTCTGATACTGCTTTTCGCAGCATTCGGCGTATTATCATGCAACGAAGCGAATTCGATTTCCATAATGCAGGGCGTTTCCACTTCCAGACCCAAGTCCTCGAAAACATGGCGTCAGGCGGAAGTGGCCTATTCGACTAATGCCGCTGAGGGCGATTCGCAAGTTGATTTTGTTTTTCTTTCGGCTAACGACGGCTTGCATATAGTGTCGGCGAATACTAATCAGGAGTCGGATGAGTTCCTGTCATCCGCAACCATACGGAACAGCGATTCCGATTACGACATCTTGGGGTTGATAAGGAATGTGTATATGCTTGCCGGATATGATTCCTCAAGTCCTGCCATAGTTGTCCAAACGGTTGAGAACAAGATAAGATCAGTCGCTCATTACTATTTGGTGGATTTGAAGAGCGTTGCGGATTTTGACCCCGCCGGAATTGATGTCACGGAGCTTGAGTTCTCGGATTCGGCCAAGAATTTCAAATTCATATCGAAAAGCCTTGTCAATTCGAGTCATTTGATAATGTACCGGTCGCTGAATGCGGGAGAGGGAGGGAAGTTCGCATATCACATCGGAATGTGGGATGTAGCTGACGGCAAATTGGACTTCGTGAGCATAAGGGATTTCGAAAGCGATAAGGAGTTCTATAATTTCTGGGAGGATTCCGATGAGGTTAATGCCATTGTGCTGTATTCTACGGCAGGTGATGAGGATATACAGAAGCAGCAATATTATGCGATGAGATTTTCCTCCGACTCGGCGCAACCGGTTCTTGATGAGAAATTGAATGACCTTAGAATAAGGACCTTCATAGTTTATTCCGATGGGACTTTTATGGGACTGACCCAATCGGGCAATATTCTTCATTCCGGTGTGGACAGGACGAATCATTATACGCTCGATTCGTCTTTCTCGTATAACAGATATACGGTGCCTGCTGTTTTTAGAAATGAAGGCTCCGATTCGCCTGCGGTTACGATTTTCGCGAGATATAACGGCAATGGGTTCATAATCAATTGCTATAACAAGACCCCTGCGGACAACAAGATCTACAATTCGACTGATGATTACGTCGGCCACATACAGACCGCAGGTTTTGCGGAGGCGTTCCGAAGCGAGGAGATTTCCGAAATATATCCGGTTGTCATTAAAAGCGGAACCCAGAAGAGATACAAGGTTCTTGTTCTGAGCACTGAAAACGGGCTTTCGACATACGCTTTCGATTCCATCAAGCCTAAGGAAATGAGGACCAACGGGCAGGATAGGAGCAACCGCATAGCTTTGTTTGGGATCTGACGCGCATGCTGCTGGATCCTTCGGCTCTCATATCCCTTGATTCGGGGCAGGCATTTCGATGGAAAACGAATGGCGACGGAATATGGCGAGGTGTGATAGGAGATTGCTTGTGGACACTTGAGCCGGAAGTTCTGGCTGATATAAGTCCGAAGACGCCCCTCTACGATTTCTTTAATATGGGCTTGGACTGGTCTGGCATTTGCAACAGGCTCTTGGGCATTGATCCTTATCTTGATTCCGCAATAAGCGAATTTCCCGGCTTGAGGATTCTGAGGCAAGGCCATTTCGAGACATTGATCAGCTTCATCATATCCGCATTCAACAACATAGGCAGGATATCGGGAATAATCGAACGGCTTTGCATGAGGTTTGGAAAACCCATAGAGAGGTTTTTTCCGTCGAAGCCTTCGGATTCCGCCGTGTTCCGTTCCTTTCCCGGACCGTCTGATTTGGATGGCATAACCGAAAAGGACCTCGAGTGCTGCAGGATGGGTTTCAGAGCGGAATATGTGGTTGATGCCGTCAGAAAAGTGAATTCTGGGGAAGTGGATATCAATGCTATTCAGGATATGCCGTTCAAGCAGGCCAAAAAGGAATTGATGAGAATAAAGGGTGTCGGCGACAAGGTCGCATCCTGCGTTCTCCTTTTTTCGTATTCTTTTTTCGAGGCCTTCCCGAAGGATGTATGGATAAAGAGGGTTCTGGCGGATAAGGTCGGCGGTAAAAGCGAATCGGATTTCGGTGAATATGCGGGGGTTGCGCAGCAATTCCTGTTCATGAAGGTCAGAAATGAGAGTAACGGCAGGAAAATACAAAAATAGGAGGCTGCAATGTCCTCCCGGCGTCATTAGACCCGCTATGGAGAGAATGAGAGTGTCGCTTTTTTCGATTCTAGGCGATTTGACGGGCCTCAGCTTTCTGGATGTTTTTTCCGGCTCCGGAATAATGTGCGCTGAAGCCGCATCCCGCGGCGCATCCAGAGTGAGCGCAGTGGAGAAGGATTTTCTGAAGAAGAGGACGATAACCTCGAATTTGTCCTTTATAGAAGAGGAGAAGAGCATTTTCATAATGGATGCCTTTCTGTTTTTCAGGAAATTCAAAGGAAAGGATTCCTATGATGTGGTCTATTTTGATCCGCCGTTTCCATTTAAGAAGAAAATTGAGATGCTGAATATGGCATATGACAATCAATTTTTGAATGATAACGGAAGAATCGTTATTCATTATCCCAAAGAGGATGAGAAGCGATTCGAGGATATGTCTCCTGAACTCGAGATAGCGGATTCCAGGGCGTATGGCAGGAGCATGGTCAAAATCCTGAGGAAGAAATGTCCTACTTGAATGATGATCCGATTTATGCGCTTTGCACTGTGTATGGCGTATCCGCAATAGCTGTGTTCAGGGTGTCTGGAAAGGGAAGCGTACAGCTTGTCAATAAGCTTTTGAGCAGAAGGATATCAAAACCAAAGGACAAGGCTCTTGCGTTCAGAAAATTGCAATATGACGGCAAACCGATAGATGAGGCGCTTTTGACGATATTTTCCGACGGCCATGGCTATACCAGAGAGGAATGTGTTGAGATTTCCATTCATGGAAGCGTTTTCATAATAGATTTGCTTGACAGGATTCTCGGGCGGATAGGCTTCAGGAAGGCTTTGCGCGGTGAATTCACCTATAGGGCGCTTAGAAACGGCGGGCTTACGATGATGCAGGCTGAAAGCGTTCTGTCGCTGATAAGCAGCAAAAACGAGGATCAGCAGCGAAATGCCCTTGAAAGCATGGCCGGAGCATTGGATGAGTCGGTTTCGGAAATAAGAGCGAAACTTGTTTCCGCGGCGTCAGTGTTCGAACTGCAGCTCGATTACAGCGATGATGAATATGACGAGGAGCCTTCATTCCCTTCCGAGGAGATTTCCTTTGCGCGCGATAGGGTTTCAGCGCTGATTGCGGGCTATGAGGTATCAAAAAGACGTTTTGACGGTGTCAGAATAGTCATATTCGGAAAGACCAACGAAGGCAAAAGCTCGCTTTTCAATTTTCTTCTGAAAGACAGCAGATCCATAGTTTCGCCGCAGCGCGGAACCACTCGCGATTATGTCGGCGAGGAAGCTGTGGTGGCGGGGCAGAGAGTGATGCTTTATGATACGGCAGGCCTGAATGAAAGCGATGATGTGATAGAGAATGAAGGCATTCGGCGCAGTCTGGCGAAGGCGGAGGAGTCCGATCTTATTGTTTATTTCGTTAGCGATGATAGCGCGGAATACGATAAGATCATTTCGCGGTTCGAGTCTGACGGAAAGCCCGTGATACGTGTTAGGGGGAAGTCGGACTTGCGCAAGCATGGCGAGGAGGGGCGCGTTTCCGGAGCGATTGACATCTCCTGCAAGACCGGCGAGGGCGTGGATGAGCTGATAGCGGAGATTTCAAAGCGCATTAGCGGAATCCTGAAAACCGATGAGGGGGATATGCTTCTGACTAGCTCGAGACAGGAGAATATTCTCAGACGGGTTCTTGCCGGCATTGAAAGGCTTGAGAAGAGACCGCCTGTGGAAATATGCGCGATGATAGCGTCCGAAGCGATTTGCGACCTCACTGAATTGATTCGCGGAACTGCCAGCTCGTCCGGGGAGATAAGCGAGGAAGTGCTCGATGAGGTGTTTTCCCGATTCTGCGTTGGGAAATAGAAACAGATTGGTTCTGAGCTTTTCGCAAATGCGGCGTCTGCATTGAAAAAACGCTATAAATATGCGAAAATCAAAAAATTATGTTGAGTTTTTATGTTAATTACCCTAAGGGTTTTTCGCCGTATGTGATAAAAGGCGTGGAGTTTCTCAGATGGTATAGCCTGATGTATATTGTGGCTTTTGCCATAACATTCGTCCTTTTCAGGATTCAGTTGAAAAGAAATGAGACGAGAATCAGAATGAATTGGCGCAGTGGAGAGGATCTGGATATGCTTATCTGGATAATGCTTGCTGCGATAGCCGGAGGGCGCCTCGGCTCATGCTTGTTGTATAGCGGGTCGTATTATTGGACTCATCCGCATTTGATATTCTGGCCTTTCAGCGGTGGGGAATTTGTCGGATTGCCGGGAATGAGCTATCATGGCGGTGTGATAGGGGTTTGCATCGCAATGTGGATATTCTCGAAAAAAAGGAAAACCAGTTTTTTCGACATATCGGATCCGATTCTCATTTCTCTTCCGTTTGGCTACTTCTTCGGCAGAATGGGAAATTTCTTCAATGCGGAATTATACGGCAAGGTTTCGTCTTCGGCGTTTGGCATGGTGTTTCCGGATGCTAACAGGTTTTCGACATCTCTTCCGTGGGTCAGGGAGGTATGCGATAAAATAGGCATGGATCTGACTTCAGCCGCCGTTAATCTTCCGCGTCATCCCAGTCAGCTTTATGAAGCACTGTTCGAAGGCATTGTTCTCGGAGCGATAATGTGGCTCGCGGTAAGACCTGCGGCTCTTAAGCTCAAAAGAGGCGTTCCGAGCGGCTTGTATCTCGTTGCTTATGGCTTTTTCAGGTTCATAATAGAGTATTTCAGACAGCCGGATGAGAACATGGGCTATATAATACGGCTAGGCAAAGGAAGCGATAACATATACGTGTTCAGTTCGCTTTTCAATTTGTCAATGGGCCAGATATTGTGCTTTCTGATGATTGCCGCTGGTGCGGTTATAGTGTGGATGTGCGGCAGAAGGGCTGATGTTCAGGATGCTTTGCCTGCAGAGCCTGTCCGCAAGCCGATGCATATCCCTAGCGGAAAGTCGAAAAAGGCGAAGAAGAAAGCCAAATAACTCTCAGAGCCTGATTTCGCCTGCGCCTTTTCAGGCCTGGAAACCGCTCGGGAATCGCATGATGTTGTCGCATTTTGCTGTTTTCCGGCGGTTTTTCATTTCTGAAATCCGCAGGCGTTCTTTGGGTGGCAGTTTTTTTGGAAGCGCCCTTTATTTTTTTTGCGCATTATGTTAGAATTTTTTTCAAACTATCATTGGAGGAATTATGAATAGGATTAAGAACTTTATTCGCGCAGTAGCAGTGGCTTGCTTGCTGGTTCCTATGATATTCTCCTGCGCGTCGAACAAGTACGACAGCACGAAGGACATCATAGTTCTCTACACCAACGACGTCCATTGCGGAATCGAAAAAAATCTCGGTTATGCCGGTCTTGCCACTTTCAAGGCTCAGATGCTTGCTGCCACACCGAATGTGCTTTTGGTTGATAATGGAGATTCCATTCAGGGCGAGGCTATCGGAACGGTTTCCAAGGGTGAGTATATCACGGATATAATGAACAATGCCGGATATGATCTGGCCATTTTCGGAAACCATGAGTTTGACTATGGCACTGATCAGCTTGCGAAGATCGTCGGAAAGGCGAAGTTCCAGTATCTTGGAGCTAACATCCACTATACGGGAAAGGGCCGCAACAAGTTCACAGCTTTGAAGCCGTATCAGATTGTTGACTTCGGCGGAACCAAGGTCGCATTCATCGGTCTCACGACTCCGGAAAGCATAGTAAAGTCGACTCCGAGGTATTTCCAGGAGAACGGAACTTATGTCTACGAGTTTGACGCTGGAGAAGAGCTCTACAAGACCACGCAGAAATATGTCAATGAAGTCAGGGCCAAGGGTGCGAAATATGTCGTGATCATGGCTCATCTCGGACTTGATGAGGAATCTGTTCCAAACAGGGCGACTGATGTCATAGCCAATACTACTGGAATTGATGTGGTACTTGATGGACATTCTCACAGCACGGTCGCTAACAACGTCGTTAAGGACAAGTCCGGAAAGGGCGTCATTTATTCTCAGACTGGAACCAAGCTCATGAATATCGGAAAGCTCACGATTACTCCGGAAGGAAGGATTTCCACTGCTCTTATCAGCGCAGTTGAGAAGGATCCTGCCGCTACGAAATTCCTTGAGAGCGTCAAGTCCAAGTATGAAGGCGAGTTGCTTAAGGTTGTCGCGAAATCCGAGATTGATCTTTCTGATCAGCTCAATGGCTTCAGGGGAGTCAGGAACAGAGAAACCGTTATCGGTGACTTCTGCGCTGATGCATACAGGGCTGTTGCTGGTGCTGACATAGCATTCGTCAACGGCGGCGGAATCAGAGCCGGAATCAAAGCCGGAGATATCACAAGCAACGACATGATCAAGATTCATCCGTATGGCAATATGCTTTGCATGGTTGAGACTACTGGTCAGAAGATTCTTGATGCTCTTGAGCATAGTGTTCAGGCTGTCGAGAAGAATGCCAACAATGGTCAGAATGCAGTCGGAGAGTCTGGCGGATTCCTTCAGGTTTCCGGAATCAGGTTCAAGGTTGACACTTCAATTCCTACGCCTGTGCGCAAGGATGCCAAGGGATTCTTCCAGGGCATAAACGGCAGGAGAAGAGTGAGCGATGTTGAAGTCGAGAAGAATGGCAAGTGGGAGAAGATCAATCCTAATGGAAAGTACACCCTTGCATGCCATAACTACCTGCTTCAGGATCAGGGTGATGGCTACACCATGTTCGTCAATGATGTCTACAAGATTGACAAGGCAATGCTTGATAACCAGGTCATAATCACTTATGTCAAGGATTATCTCGGCGGCGTCATCAAGTCTTCTGACTATTCGGCGACAAAGGGCAGAATTACGATTAAGTAATTCATTCCGTATCGTTTGGTTCGGAAATGCTTCCGAAGGCGTTTTAGCTTTAGGTGGCATTGTTGGATTGGGGAGGCGCAAGCCTCCCTTTTTTTTCGGAAACGCTCTTGAAAACGCCAGGAGCGGCTAATGGAGGAATGCGCATGTATTCGATGCTTGTTGTGAAGGTATATTATAAAGGCAATCTTGATTTCCAATTCATCCCCGAGGACATGAGTGTGTTGTCGGATCTTGTTGGTGAGACCAAGAAGAGGTTTGAGCAGAAGCATGGTGGCGAAATCGGTTCCATCAAGTCTTTGCCGATTGACGAGAGGATTGATGTTTCGACTATAGATGAGGATATCAGAAAAGGCTGGGCCGCAGGCGCTAAAACCATTCCGGTATATTCGTTCGAGATCAGCGATTGAATAGCGCCTTGGATTCTTGTTCGCGGCTTTTGCCATAATCTTCAATCGCCATTATAATTCAATCATGGGCCTGTATGTAAATCCTGGAAACGAGAAATTCACCAAAGCGATAAGAAGCGAGATATATGTGGATAAGACCATGCTCCTGTCCGAGCTGAACAGGAGGTTGGGAACCGAGGACTGCTTCCTGGCCGTCTCGCGCCCCCGCCGCTTCGGCAAGACGATGGCCGAATCCATGATGGCGGCCTATTATTCCAAGGGCTGTGATTCCGCTGGGTTGTTCAGAGGCTTTGGGATAGCAGGCGATCCGAGTTTTTCAGAGAATCTGAACAAATACAATGTCCTTCATCTCGACATAAACCGGTTCTGGTCGGGATATG
>CADBSO010000097.1 GCA_902797395.1 uncultured Spirochaetales bacterium | reverse complement strand
TGGGGCGAAAAGCCTAATGCAGGATAAGGCTTCGTGCCTATCCAAATGGCTTTGCGACCCAAAGCGCGCATGTGCGGCGCATATCCGGCGATTGGATATGGCAGAATAAATGTATTCGGACATAGCCATGAGTTTTGAAAAAACATCTATGACCAAAATACACCCGTTTTTGCAAATAAGTCCTAAATATAATATTATAAAAATCTTAATAAAAACAATCGCAAGCGGCTCGGAAAAGCCTTGCGGACCCAAAATGGCCGCACGGATTTCATGAAAACAAATCCGCTTGGAAGACACGGGAGAGAAACATGAAAAAGCTTATGATCGTCCTTATCGCCGTGATGACGCTTTTCACAGCGGCATCATGCAGCAAGAAGTCCGCGAAAGCAGGAAAAATAAAGATCGGAATTTCCAAAATCATCGCCCATCCTGCGCTTGATGCGTCTGAGCAAGGCATCAAGGATTACCTCGCCAAGCACGGCATAGATGCGGAATATGATGTGCAGAATGCCAATGGGGACGTAGCTACAAGCGCTCAGATCGCGCAAAAGTTCAAAGATGAGAAAAAGAATGTTGTCGTAGGAATAGCAACTCCTACCGCCCAATCGCTGGTCAACACCTTTCCGGCCTCCTCAGGAGTCCCAATTGTTTTCGCTGCGGTCACCGACCCTGTAGATGCGGGACTTGTTGATTCGTGGAAAGGCAACGCATCAAGCAATGTCTGCGGCGTATCGGACATCACCCCCGTTGAAGAACAAATCAAGATTTTCAGCGAGCTTACCGGAGCCAAGACCATCGGAAACATATATGCCAGCGGAGAAGCCAACGGAGTGGCCCTGAAGAACATGGTACAGGCCGCATGCGACAAATACGGCTTGAAGCTCGTCACCTCCTCAGTCGCAAATACCGCTGAGGTCAAGAATGCCGCGCAGACCATAGCCGACAGAATCGACGGCATGTACATAGCTCCGGATAATACCGTAATAAGCGCCTTGGCTGCTGTAAGCGAAGTAATGGCCCAGAAGAACAAACCGCTCTTCGTCGCTGACCCGAGCAATGCCGACGACCTCGACTGTCTCATCGGATGGGGATTCGATTACTACAGCATCGGCTTGGAAGCCGGAGCGATGATAGAGAAGATTCTCAAGGGAACCAATCCGGGAACGCTCGGCAGCGTCAAGCTCACCGATCCTTCGAAGTTCGAACTGCATATCAATCTTGATGTTGCGAAGAAACTCGGCATCAATGTTCCGGACAACCTTAAGAAAAGCGCAACCGTGATCAAGGAAAACGGCAAAATCACAAAGAAGTGATCCGGAAAAATGATAGAAGGAATTTTTGTTGACGGCCTGATCTTTTCGATAATGGCTCTGGGGATTCTCATATCCTTCAGAATCCTGGATCTGGCCGATCTTACTTGCGATGGTTCTGTAGTTACGGGCGCCGCCACAGCCGGCGTCCTCATCATCAACGGCTGGCCAGTAACGCTGGCGTTGCTGATGTCATTTGTTGCCGGAGTGCTTTGCGGTGTCATCACGGCCCTCATCCATACGAAGCTGAAGGTTCCAGGTCTTCTAGCCGGAATCCTTACGATGACAATGCTGTACAGCGTGAACCTGAGAATATTGGGAAATAAAGCGAATCTGCCGCTGCTCAAAGTCTCAACGGTCTACACCAACGTGGCAAGAATATTATCATTCCTGCCTGCTGCCGTATCATCTCTCATCATAACCCTGCTCATAACGGTTCTGATCAAAGTGCTTATGGATATGTTCTTCAGAAGCGATCTTGGACTATGCATCGGAGCCATGGGCGGAAATGAGCAAACGGTAATAAGCATGGCTATAAATCCCACCATACTCAAAGTCATCGGATTGGGGCTTTCCAATGGGCTGATAGGACTTTCAGGAGGCCTCCTGACGCAATATCAGGGCTTTGCGGATGTGAATCTCGGACAAGGAATGGTTGTTCAGGGTCTAGCGGCGATAATGATCGGAGAATTCATTTTCTCAACCAATAAGATATCGCTTATAACGATACGCGCCATAATCGGCTCCATAATCTATAAGGCGTTGCTCTTCTACGGAAGAAAATACGGCTACCTGATCGGAATCACTCCAAACGATTTCAAGCTGCTCACAGGACTTCTGGTCATACTATCGCTTGCAGTCGCCAAATTGAAATCCGCGCAAGGAAACTCATTGGCGAAATACAAGGTTCTCAAAGGAATCCTGCAGAAAAAGGAAACGAGGTGAGGAGATGCTGAAAATCAAAAATCTCATAAAGGTCTTCTATCCGGGTACGGTGAACGAAACGAAGGCCATAAACGGCATTGACCTTCATATAGAAAAAGGCGATGTCGTAAGTCTGATCGGCAGCAACGGCAGCGGAAAAAGCACGCTTTTCAACCTTATCAGCGGAACGTTTCCAGTAACTAGCGGACAGATAATCCTGGATGGATCTGATGTCACGAATATGAGCGAATACAAAAGGGCCATGCTTATCGGAAGGGTGTTTCAGGATCCGACAAAAGGAACCTCACCTACTATGAGCATCGAGGACAACCTCATAGTGTCATCAAAAAAAGGCATGCGGGGTCTCAACTTCAGCCTCTACAAAAAAGGCGCAAGAGAGCAATTCAACAGCATGCTTGATAAAATAGGTTTGGGAGGCAGGCTCAAGGATAATGTCGGCTTGCTCTCCGGAGGCCAGCGTCAGGCGCTTACATTGCTGATGACAATGCAGAGCAATCCGAAGCTGTTGCTTCTGGATGAGCATACTGCCGCGCTCGATCCGCAGGCTGCCGATAGGATCATGCAGATGACAGAGGATATCATAAAAACGCACTCGCTCACCTGCATGATGATAACACATAATATGCAGTTCGCTATCGGATTCGGAAATCGGCTGATAATGATGAATGGCGGCAAGGTCATATTGGATGTCAAAGGCGAAGAAAAGAAATCGCTTACTGTGCCAAAACTGATCTCATTCTTCAAAAGCCGCGGCGGAGAGGAATTCTCCGATGATGCCGCATTGCTTACAGACTAAACGGCATATTGCTATTTCGACAGATTCAAGACGCCCTCTATGGGCGTCTTTTTTTTCCGGAACATGAATAACAAAAAAAATCCCAACAGCATACTGGAATCGCTGCTTGACTTAGCAGACAGCGAAAATGCAGCCTTTCAAAAACGGCTCACGCCCGGACCGGAATCCGATTCGTTTCTAGGCGTCAGGGTCCCGGACTTGAGAAAACTCGCCAAAACCATAGCAAACACCGAAGATGCCGAACAGTTTTTATCAAAGCTCCCGCACAAGTATTTCGATGAAAATATGCTTCACGCAATCCTGCTCTCAAAAACAAAGGATTTCCAAAATTGCATTAAAAAAATCGAATTATTCCTACCCTACATAGACAACTGGGCGGTATGCGACTCACTATCACCGGATGTTTTCAAGAAAAACAAAAGCGCTCTCATCGGCAAAATCGAATCATGGATAGCATCGAACAGGACTTTTACCATTCGTTTCGGAATCGAAATGCTCATGAAGCACTTTCTTGACGACAACTACAAATATGAATATCTCAAACTTCCATTAAGAGCGGTTTCCGGAGAGTACTATGTGAACATGATGATCGCATGGTTTTTCGCCACAGCATTGGCAAAGCAATGGAACGACACGATTGAAATCCTGAATAACGACTGCCTACCCGATTGGACGCATAATAAAACAATACAGAAGGCTTGCGAAAGCTACAGGATAACAGCCGAGCAGAAAGAATATTTGAAAAAACTCAAGCGATAACTGCTATCGTAACGCCCTTAAAACCCCACAAACAAAAAAATAGCCGCAGCCCGCAACCTTGGTTCCAACGCCAACTAATTGCGAACTGCGGCTTATCATGCCGGGACGCTAAAGTCCTACGAAAAACGAGACCTGCGTCCCTGCTCAAATTGTATACTTATTTCCCACAGAACAAGAAAGCATACGCATATCTCCTGCTACAGCACCCGGAATAAAGCGAACCTGCATTCCAACGGCTTCCTTCTCAGACGCCCTAAGAAAACCAACAGATTCCCTCTGCGAAAAGGATCCTTTCCGTGTGAAATTCAAGTAACCATTAAGCTTACAATTCATTCCCATTTGACTCATCCTCCTGCATCTCTTTTCTTGTGATACCATATAATAAACATAAAATACGAAAAATGTCAAGTTTTAAAAAACTCTTCTAAATTGATGCTCCGAACTCATACATGGAATCAAGATTATCCTTGGTCTTCTGATCACACTCCCCTGCAACGGTTTTGATTCCCGCATCCAAAGCGCCAAAATACTTTACCATGTCCTTGTATTGACTGATGATTCCATCATATACGCCTTCGGAACCGCTTGAAAGTATAAGCGCATATTTCCTTGCTTTCGGCTTCATGCCGGACATAGCATAAAATCTGGTGATTGCGCTTTCCAGTTGTCCGGTAAATCCCCAATAATGCACTGCGCTTGCAAAAACAATCATATCCGCATCCTCAAGCGCCGGATAAACCTTCTGCATATCATCATTCTGCACGCATCCTTTTCCAAGATTATGACATCCCTCGCATCCAATGCATCCGTTTATCTTCATCGAACCTATGTTCAGCGTTTCCACTTCGTGGCCTTTGCTCTCAGCACCTCTCCTGAATGCATCCGCAAAAGCGCGCGAATTCCCATTCGCCCTGCCGCTGCCGTTCATTATAACTATTCTCATATCGCTATCCCCCTGAAAACCACCTTTTTGGCGCCTCTGAAACCCTGTTGTTCAAAAGCGCCATTTTTTACAGAGGTTTTTTCAAAACTCATTTCAAAATGATGCGAAGTCTATTTTGAACCAGGGCATTCTTCGAAAAAATCGCGAATACTGTATGTATTAGTGTTTTTTCTCTTCTCGAGAAAAAACATTTCTCGAAGAATCCATTGGCATTTTTTCTTGAGAAGAGAAAAAATGAAGCTCTGGTCCAAAAGAGCGAGCATCGTGAAGGAAGGAGTTTTGAAAAAGCCTCTGCAATTTAAAATACCAGTTGCCCTCCGACGCAGAACGCATCGGAAAGCAACTGGCAAATTTTAGGACGCTTCTAAAATGCCGTAAGACCCCTAGAGTATTTTCACGCCAATCGATTCGGCTTCCTTAAGAGTTTCCTCGCTCCAGACAGAAGATTGCACCTCTCCAATATGGGCCTTGTGAAGAAGGAACATGCACACTCTGCTCTGACCCAATCCGCCGCCTATTGTAAGCGGAAAATCACCAGCAAGCAACCGCTTGTGCCAATACAAATCCTTGCGCTCCTCTTTCTCGGAAATCTTCAGCTGAAGAAGAAGGCTCTTGTCATCCACCCTTATGCCCATGCTGCTGAGCTCGAGGCTATCCTTGCGCACATCATCCCAGACTATTATATCCCCATTTAAGCCTTTGTGGCCATTTCCAGTGTCCTCAGTCCAGTTGTCATAATCAGGAGAACGCATGCCATGCGGCTTTCCATCCGCAAGCTTTCCTCCGATTCCTATTACAAATACCGCTCCGTACTTTTCCGCAAGCTTTCTCTCGCGCTGCTCGGGAGTCAAGTCTGGATATTCCCTCTGAGCATCCTCCGAATGAACAAAAGTTATATCCCGCGCAAGCCTATAGCTCAAGGATGTCCAATGCTGGCATACGAGAAACTCGGTCCTCTTGAGAGCCGAATATATTTTCGTTACGATCTTCTTCAGAAAATCCAAGTTGTATTCCGATCTGTCAATGACGCGCTCCCAATCCCACTGGTCCACATAAATCGAATGGATGTTATCCACATCATCATCCGCCCTTATCGCATTCATATCCGTATACAATCCGGTGCCTTGATCAAATTTCTCATCAGCCAAAACCATCCTCTTCCATTTCGCAAGAGAATGAACTATCTCCATGTTGCGACCGCCAAGCTTGGATACCGAGAACTTCACGGAACGCTCCCAGCCGGACAAATCGTCGTTAATGCCGGTCCCCTGTTCCACGAACATCGGCGCGGTAACGCGCGAAAGCTTAAGCTCACCTGAAAGCTCCCTCTCAAATGTCTCCTTGATAAATTTGATCGCGCTTTCGGTTTGTCTGGAATTCAATACAGGCTTATAGCCTTCCGGAAAAATTCTTGCCATATACCCCTCCTTGGAAGCTCACAAGGTTTTTCATAATCAGTTTCAAAATAGTGCGATGACCATTCCGAATCAGGATACTCTCTGAAAAACGCGAGCGCTATTCGCATCCACGCGTTTTTGAGGTAAGTCCGCAAGTTTATGCCTGATTCGAAAAAGCAAGCAGCATAAAGAAAGAAATTTAAGCAAACCTCGCCAAAAAAATAATTTTCCTATTATATTCAAAACGCATTTCAATTGCAAAAAAAATGCTCTGCCAAACCGCACGCAGCGATTCGGCAGAGCTCAAGCTCCGAAAAACATTTGACTTCAAGGGTTTCGGAAACCCTTCAGCCAGCTCCCTGGCGAAAGCCCTACAGCACATTAATGCTGGCGCTAATCATGATATTCATGGCAAGAAAATCCCTACGATCCAGAATCCTGCTGAAAAGATGCCCCCATCCAAACGAGAACCTGACATTCAGCGTAAGATAAGAAGCCCCCGGAATGGCTATCGAGCCGCCGACATCAGCCATAAGCGATGTTGTGAACGAGTATCTTGATGAGAGGGGAATGGCATTCACACTGGAAACGCCAACCGTAAGGTATACCGTCTCAAGCTCCGCCGAGGAGCCGAGATTTGATATGGCGCTCGGATCGCGCATATAATAGGTGTCCCTGAAATTCGAACTTCCCGATGATATCTCAATATCATAACCTACGGAAGCCACTATCGGAAGATAATGCGCATTATATGTCAGATGAATTCCGGCCATCGCATTCAGCGCTCCAAGCTTTCCGGCAACGCTCAAGCCTATATAATGCTTGGCGGAATCCTCCCTGCTCAAGTAGCCGTCATCTGATCTGCCCTCCGAACCGTCGAATAGCAGAAAAGAACCGAACGACAAACCCACATGAAGCCTGTCATTCTTTATGCTTCTGAATACGACGCCGCCGCCTGCGGATTCCGATGCGGCATATTCCGAAAGAAACGAATATTTGCCGATATCCACATTTTTGACCGATGATGTCGAACCAGAGTCATATGATGACGATTTCAACGAAGGCGAAGACACGGCCTCCGAGCGCACGGACCCGGAGGAATCGGATGAGGGCGCATCTGCCTCAACATGATCAGCGTATGTCGCAGGAGCGGCGGAAGACACATGAGCGGAATGAGCCGCAGACGCGGACGAAACCGAACCGGATGCGGATGAGGAACCGCTTGCGGAAGCGGCGCCAGACGGCATATGCGTTGCAGCGGTAGCCTGCGAACCGGAAAAAGCCGCGGCGGCAATCGCCATGTAAATGATGCTAAAGCACAATATTCTCTTCATATGTTCCCCTCAAAAGAGCGCTTCCGAACCCTCAAAATCCATTTTCGCGCAAGCCATTCAAGTCTGATGAAAAACTATCCGAAAAAACAGCAAAGACCGACATTGCCGAACGGATTTCCGATGTCATTCCACATCCGAAATCCGCAATTTCTCCAGACGGCAGGTCTTTGGAAGCGCCCGAAAGCAATCCCGGAAAAGGCTATGCATGGAATTTCCGGGTAACCCACCGATTTTATTTTAACAAATCAAACGGGTTTTTCAAAATGCCGGCGCAGCATCACACCGATTCGGCAAAACTGCATCCGCCAGCAATCCGCTCGCATCCGAAAACTGACAACAAGACAATGACGCATATCCGGCGACTGGATATGGCAGAATAAACATATTCGGACATAGCCAACCCATTTCAAAATGATGCGAAGCCTATTTTAAACCAGGGCATTTTCAAGAAAACCGCAAATACTGAAATACCGCATGCATTTTGCGGTTTTCAAGGAGAATCCATCGGATTTGCGTCCTAGTTCAAAAGAGCGAACAGCATGAAAGGAAGAGTTTTGAAAAAACCTCGAATATATTTATAATATATAGAATACTACGGGATGCGACATATCATGAAACCGCGTCGCGCATTGCCGCAGCCGGTTTCAAAAGCGCTCTCAAACCAAAGGCTGTTCCGATCGGAAGCAGCCCAATAAGGATAGGATATGGAAAACAAAGCAACTAAGATTAGCGAGAACAGAGCCGAAGCGGAACTCCTTACAACATGGGAAGACATCAAAAAAGTCTATGACGCGACATTGGCGAAATATCAGAAGCAGATCACTTTGCCCGGTTTCAGAAAGGGCAAGGCTCCCATGAATGTCCTCGAAGCCAAAATAGGTGAGGAAGTGCTCAGGGATTCATGCTTCGAGGCAATGAACAACAGCATATCGTCATTGTTCGAAAATGTTGACGAATCGTTGAGGGCCCTCCCCTATTCCACACCCGAAATCGTGGATAATGACAAGCTGCTTCCATTCAAAAAAGAACAGGATATCAGCTTCAAAATCAGATACGATATAACACCGGAAATCAAGCTTGAAAAATACAAGGGATTGGATGTGGAGATTCCGAATGTCGTCGTTTCAGATGAGATGGTCGCCGGCGAAATAGAGAGATACAGGAACCAGAACTCTATAGTGAAAACCAAGGGCGATGGCGCGGAAATCGCAAATGGAGATCTGGTTACGCTCGACTACGAGGTCATCGGAAAGGAAGGCGAAGAAGGAACCGGCAGGAAGATCAGCGATTTCACATTCACCGTAGGAGAAAAGAAGAACATCTACCAATTCGATGATGATGTGATCGGACTGAAGGAAGGCGATGAAAAGGAATTCGTCAAAAAAAGCGGAGATGACGACATCAAAATAAAAGTCGCCATCAAAACAATAAAGGTCAAGGAGCTTCCCGATGTGAACGATGAGTTCGCGCAAGACATAAAGAGCGAATATAAAACCGTCGCCGATCTCAAAGCAGGAATCAAAAAACAGATCTCCGATGATCTCGACGAAAGGATGAAGGACACAAAGCTCACGGCCGTCTGCGACAAGATACTTGAAAGCACGAACATAGCGATTCCGGAATCCATGATAGCATACGAAACTGAATTGGGATTCAGAAGAGCCGCAGGCCAATACAACATGTCCTCCAAGGATTTCGAGAAGTTCCTCACCAAAATCGGACAGTCCAAGGCAAGTTTCACATCCCCATGGAGAGCGGATGTTGAGAAATCAATCAAAATCAGGCTCATAATCGATGCCGTCGAGAAAGCGGAATCGATCAAGGCGGATGACGAGAAAGTCAAGGCGATGCTTGAGAAGCAAATAAGCGAAGACACTGACGAGGAAATGAAAAAGCGCATCGAGAATTCCATAAGGGATCAAATGGATTTCTCCGCTACGATTGACTATCTCATCGAGAACAACAACCTCAAGAAAGGCAAGAAGGAGATAACCTACGAGGATTACATCTCCGGAAAATACCTTGAGGATGAGAAAACGGAATCCGAATCCGAAGGCAAGTCCGAGAGCAAGAAAAGCCCGGCAAAGTCCAAAAAGGAATCCAGCAAGGCCAAAGCAGAAGACAGCAAAACCGAAGACAGCAAGGCTGAAGCGGAGTCAGATAAAGCCTGATTCGGGCGATCAGCCGCATTTCCAAAAGTCCGAAGGACATCAGAATGCAATTGTCCTGCTTAGGGCTTTTGGAAATTAATCGGACGCGAAACGCGATAAAAGCCGATTCTGCGTCCGGGCAATTTTCAAAAGGCATCTCCAAAAGCCTTGGAGTCCGATTCACACATGCCTTTCAGGTCTGAGATCCACCCGAAAACCGCAAAACCATATTGCGGTTTTCCGGCGTCTTTCCGCATCTGGAACACATAGGCGCTCTCCAGACGACAGTTTTTTGATGGCGCGCTAAAACCAATAAGCCGGCAGTCAGCAGAAAAGATATTCCGGCTTTGCAGAAAAGGAGAAACGATTTGTCAAATTTCATACCATACATCGTAGAAAGATCCGGAATCGGAGAAAAAACATACGACATATTCTCAAAGCTTCTAAAGGAAAGAATCATCTTTCTAGACGGCGAAATCAATGACCAAACAGCCGATCTGATTATCGCCCAGCTTCTGTTTCTAGAGCAGGAAAGCCCCAAAAAGGACATAAACCTCTACATAAACTCCCCGGGCGGAAGCGTAACAGCGGGTCTGGCCATATACGATACGATAAAATACATCAACAGTCCCGTGAAGACAATATGCATAGGTCAAGCCGCATCAATGGCCGCGACCATTCTCGCATCGGGAACGAAAGGCGGCAGATACCTGCTCCCCTCTTCACGAGTTATGATACACCAGCCGTTCGGTGGTGTTGAAGGCCAGGCATCTGATGTCCGCATCCAAGCGAATGAGCTCATCAGATTGAAAAAGATACTGGTAGGCTATCTCGCATCAGATTGCAACAAAACGGCAGACCAGATAGAAAAAGACATCCAGCGCGATTACTTTCTGAGCGCGCAAGAGGCGATAGCCTACGGCATAGCGGATGAAATACTGATCAGAAAGAACAAGACAGGGGAAAAGTAAGATGCCGATTCTGAAAAAAGAGAAAAGATGCTCATTCTGCGGCTCTGCCGCCACTGAAGACAACCAGCTCGTATACTCGCCGAGAGTCGAAGTCGCCATCTGCAAAAGCTGTGCTCATCAATGCTGTGACATACTGGACAAGATGGACGGGCAGAAAAATGTGGATCCGAATCTCAACGAATTCGGCAATTCCAATTTCGATTTTCTGAAGGACAAGCTTCCGACGCCGAGAGAAATAAAGGAATTTCTTGATGATTATGTGATAGGTCAGGAAAAAGCGAAGAAGATACTTTCCGTCGCCGTGTATAATCACTACAAGAGAATCAAGCGCGAGAAGATAAAGGAGCCGGGACATTCCTCGGGCCAGAGCGATTCCACATTTTTCGGAGAAGCCGAAAAGAAAACGGACAAAACCGAGATAAGAACCGAAGCCATAGAGATAGATAAATCCAATATACTGCTGATCGGACCTACCGGAAGCGGAAAGACGCTTTTGGCGAAAACTCTTGCCAGAAGACTGAATGTGCCATTTGCCATAGGAGATGCCACTACCCTTACGGAAGCTGGGTATGTTGGAGAAGATGTGGAAAACATCCTGCTCAAGCTCATTCAAAACGCCAATGGAAACATCAAAAAAGCTGAAAACGGAATAATCTTCATTGATGAAATCGATAAGATAGCCAAAAAGAGCGAAAACGTGTCAATAACCAGAGACGTCTCCGGAGAAGGTGTTCAGCAAGCGCTCCTGAAAATAATAGAAGGAACCATAGCATCAGTGCCACCGCAGGGAGGACGCAAGCATCCGAATCAGGAAATGCTGAAAATAAACACTTCAAACATCCTGTTCATATGCGGCGGAGCGTTCGTAGGGCTGGAGAAAATTATCGAAAAGCGTGTGGCTTCATCCGGAATGGGGTTCGGCGCAACGCTGGAGAATGACGATGACAAGAACTACGAAAAGCTTTATTCACAGATACTCCCGGACGATCTCATCCACTTCGGATTGATACCGGAATTCATAGGAAGACTGCCTGTGACCGCCTGTCTGAACGAACTTACCGAAGATCAGATAGTGGATATCATGACAAAGCCTAAAAACTCCATAATAAAGCAATTTACGGAAATGCTCAAAATGGATGATACGGAACTCGAGTTCGAAGATGCCGCAATAAAGGCAATAGCGAAAAAAGCCATTGACCAGAAAACCGGCGCAAGAGGAATCAGAAGCATATTCGAAAACCTCATGCTGGAGACCATGTTCGATCTCCCCTCATCTCCGGGACACAAGAAAACCGTCGTGACCGAAAAAAGCATAGAAGGCGGCGGTGTGAATGTAATCAATCTGGATAATAGCAACAAAGCCGTTGGAGAGCATTTGTAAATTTGTTAAGCTAATCGCTTGCAATACAATATTTTGTGTTGCTGCCCGCAAGAAATTGCGGGCTTTTTTTTGCAATGCGCATTCAATTATAAGAGGTTTTCAAAAAGCCACTAGTCTCTTGATAGCGCGTCAATTGGATTCAATCTGCTCGCCTTGCGCGCCGGATACACCCCGAAGAACACACCAACAAGAACTGAAAAAACAAGTCCGGCAAACACGGACACAACTGAAACCGAAAGCGGCCAAACAAGAATATAATCAACCAAAAGCGCTAAAACGATTCCAAGGGATATTCCCAGCAAACCGCCAAAAAGAGTAAGAAACACAGCCTCTATGAGGAATTGAATCTCTATATTGACCGGCTGCGCGCCTATGGCTTTCAATATCCCTATCTCCTTTGTCCTTTCCGCCACGGAAACCAGCATTATGTTCATGATTCCTATGCCGCCGACAAGAAGTGAGATTCCGCCTATGAGCGCTATGAACATCGTAACGGTCCCCATTCCCTTGGATATGGTCTCCCTCAAACTGGAAAGCGAAAACAGCATATAGCCATCAGATGACACGAGCGAGGACAAATACTCCTCTATCTTTCCAGATTCGACAGACGGATCCCAACCTTCAGCTATCCTGATTATATAGCTATCAACATTCGCACTGCGGCGCACTTTAGCCGTAAAGGTATTGAAAGGTATGAAGACGGATCCATCAAAACTGATCGATGATGTCGAATCGGTTTTGGAAATAACACCGGTAATAGTATAGATTCCCGCTTTATTCCGATAGAATATCTTCATCTGCTTGCCAACAGGATCCTCACCGGGAAAAAGCTTCTCGGCAACATCACAGCCTATCGCGCACACGAGCCTGGAATTGATATTATCCTCCAGACTCCACCATTTTCCGGAATCGAATTTAAGCGAATAAAAATCATCCATAGCGGAATATGTTCCTATCACGTTGCCGGATAGAGTCTCAGACATATACCGAAATGAACAGTTTTGGGAATTGGTGACAATGCAATCCTCTATGCTCTGGAACTTGCTTTTAAGTTCAGAGGTAAAGCTTTCATTCAGCACTTCACGCGAATTTCTGGATTTTTGCGGCATGATGGTTATTACATCGATTCCACCCTCGGAGAAAGTAGACATCATGTTGCTTGTCACGCTATCGCCAAGGCTCAGTATGACTACCAGCGCAGCAACCCCGATCATAACGCCTAAAACGGAAAGTGCGGTCCTGAGCTTATTGGACTTCATGGTATGGATCGCCATCCTGATGCATTCCTTATAAAACCCGCTCATTCGTCAATTCTCCCGTCTTTTATTCTTATCGTTCGCCTGCACATCCCTGCAATGGAATTGTCATGCGTAACTATTATTATCGTCGCCCCATCTTCATTGAGCTTGGCGAAAAGCGACATTATCTCGAGTCCGGTTCTGCTATCAAGCGCTCCGGTAGGCTCATCTGCCAAAATTATGCTCGGTTCGGCCACTATCGACCTTGCGATAGCGGTCCTCTGCTTCTGTCCGCCGGAAAGCTCGCGCGGCAAATGATGCAGCCTATTTGAAAGGCCGACTTTCTCCAAAGCCGCCGCTGCGCGTTCGAGACGCTCCCTGCTTCCGACATTCTGATAAATCAAAGGAAGAGCCACATTCTCAATTACCGTAAGATAACTTAGAAGATTGTATTGCTGGAATACGAATCCGACCTTTTTCCCTCTGATATTCGACAATTCCTTCTCACTCATGCCTGAAGTGCGGACGCCATCTATTTCAATATGACCGGAAGTCGGTATGTCAAGGCAACCGATTATATTCATCAAAGTGCTTTTACCGCTTCCAGACGGTCCGATGATGCTAAGAAGCTCACCACTCTCTATCTCCGCCGAAACGCCGTCGAGCGCCCTGACCTCCACCTCACCCATTGAATAGATCTTTCTTATGTCAACAGCCCTGATTACACAACTCATATTCAAATACAAAAACCAATAAGCGCTGCCGATCAGAACGGCGGCCTGCCGCCGCCTTCAGGAGGCGCTCCTCCCATATCGGAACCAGTCCCAACACCAAATCCGCCTTTGGAGGACGAGGAATTCAACACATATTCGTCTCCTGCCTTTATATCGCCCGACAACACCTGTGAAAGCCCTTCTCCAAGATATCTGACGGACACCTCAATCCGCGAAATGCTTCCATCAGCATTCTTTTTGCTTATATAGCTCTTTCCACGCTGGGATTTTATCGCAGAACTCTGGACAAGAAGATATTTCGTGCTGCTCTTGGATTCTATCGTTGAGGAAAAGCTGTAGCCGGGGAATATGCCTGCGGGCGGATCGGGTATGCGGAGCTCAACTTTTTTGATACCTATGCCGGAAGAGGAATTATACGTACCCAAAAACGGTATGTAATGGACAACCGCCCTCACCGGTTCATTTGGAAGCGAATCGAAATTCAAATAAACCTCCATGCCTTCATGAAGATTCCTTACATCCATCTCATCAACCTCGACATAAGCTTTCAAATAGGACTTGTCTACAATCTGCATCAGATCCAATGTCTTGGCCGCTTCGGTGTAATCTCCAACATGGATGTTCACTTCCGTGACTTCTCCAGCAAAATTCGCAAGCGCTTTGGTATACTCCATGTTGTTCTTCGCAATCTGCAAATCAAGTTCAAGAAGCTCAAGCTCCTTTTCGCTTGCAGTCGCGCGCTGCTTCTCCAATTCCTGTTCAGCCCTCAGAAGGCTACGACGCTGCGAAGTATCATCTATAGTCGCGAGAAGCTGCCCCTTTTCAACCTTATCTCCGACTTTCACCAACACATCGGTTATGGCTCCAGTGCCGCGAAACTGCACTTTTTGAACATCAGCGGCTTCCAAATGCCCTGTAACATCTATCGTGCTGGTGAATTCGGTTTCACGGACTTTCGCGGTTCTTATGGAATCCTCGCTCTTTTTGCTCTTGTTCCTGCCCCTTTGCAGAACCGCACCCGCAACAATCGCCACAGCAACAGCCGCAACGACGATAATCACGATTCGCTTGCGTGTGAATTTGATTTTCAAGCGTAACACCCCCTCTCCATCAAAGATTCAGGATTTCAGCATTGCACCGCAGAATCCTGAGAGAAAGCAGAAAAGACTTATAGCTGTTCTCCGCCTTGGCAAACGCAGCCTTTTTTTCCGCAAATTCAAATTCGGAATAATAGCCTTTGTCCCGCAAGTCCAGATCATTCTCGTAAACCGCCTTCGCATTCTCGTAAGCGGCCGTCTCCCTTTCAAGGTCAAGCCGAGCGTCGGATATGCTCCTTTGCATCTCCAGACATTCCTTTTTATAGTCCATCATGGCTATCTCATAATCATATGCCGCGCTTTCCTTGCTTATCAAAGCCATCTGCTTATTGAGATTGTCGGAACGCGAATCATTGGAACCCAAATCGTACGACAATGACATGGATACCTTGGGATACACCGCATTCCTTTCCTTATCGAAAGCCGCGGATGCGCCTACTCCCGCCTGCCATGACTTGTCCTTATACCCCACATTCCCGGAAATAGCATACGAGGATACCGAATTGCCAACAATACTCATATCACCTGCAGCATTCAAATTCAAAGCGCGATCGTCATTTCCGACCAGAATGTCATATTCGTTTTGCGCATTCAGCATCTCCAAATATGCGATCATGACCTTGGAATTTCCACCCTGAAGAGGACTGAATCCAATTTCAAGCGCCGGAGAAACGGAAAGCGAATCGAAATCGAATCCGCAAACCCTCCTGAACGATTCCAACGCCAAATCGCGCGCAAGCCTTGCCTTCTCAAGCGACTTCTCACTGACTAGCAGCGATGAAAGCTTCGATTTGTAATCGTAAGTACCCTCAACCACGAGCCCCTTGCTGACAAGAGCATCGAATTCGGCTTTCTGCTTATCGTAGGATGCCTTGGATGTGGAAAAATCAGACATCCTTTGCAAAACCTCCATCAAAGCATTGCAAACGGAAACCTCAAACTGCGCATCTATCTTCCCCAAAAGGCTATCCGCCTGAAGCCTTGCGATTCTTTTCGAATTGTCCTTCCTATTGTCAGCAGTCGGATCGATTTTGATTTTCTGACTGACAGATACGCCAGGCTTGTATGTGCTTTTAGAATCGAGCTGCGATGCGTAAATCAAGGTCATAGGCGATGAAACCCTCACGCTCGTAGTGTTATCACCACCACTCGAATATGTGAACTCCGGAGACAAGGAAACAAACGAATCCCCCGCTGACGTAGCAGTCGATACGGACGAATCAATTGCGAACCTGTAGCTGTCCTGAGCGTCGTAGGTCTTCAAAAGAGCATCCAAATCCTTGCGGATCGCCGACCCTCTCAATTCATTGTATGATTTGCTTTCCGCTTTAGCTCTGCTTATGATGTCGTCAAGCGAGGCGGAAAACAAAGCGCCAGCGGCTATCAGCGCAAGCGAAAACGATATAAGCGCTTTCTTCATCGGAACAAATGCGTTCATGTGCTTCCTTTGAAACAATAGATCAGAACAGCATCTTATGAGAAAATCTCAGACTGATATTCCCTGCTGAGCTTTAGCAAGTGCATTATGAATTTAAGAGTATACTCCTTGAATTCATCATCCGTATCCGAAAGCAGATCCCTCATCTTCTTGTTTTCAAAATCGGCATCCATGTGCCCTGTACTCGCCTTCTTCTTCAAAGCCGCCAGATCCTTTACTGCAGCCATTCTCTTCTGAAAATAATCAACAAGCACCCTATCGAGCTGCATCAGCTCATCTCTTTTCTCATCAATGGTCATAAGCCATACCTCAAAATTCCCATCCCGGGACGCATCTGAAAAACTCAAAATCCAAACCTGTCAGACATCTTTCCGATTTGAAAAATGCCAAAACCGCGCCCCATTTGATAAACATTTACTCATTATAAACTATTTTCACAACTTTAACAAAAGGCACAGGAATCATGCCCGAACAAAAACTGACCGATCCTTGATGAAAACAAGCCTGAAATACTATAATGAAGATCAAAGGAAACAGCCGGCATCATAAAGCGAAAAGGAGAAGTAAAATGTCAGATAACGCAATTGCAAAAAACGAAGCGATTCGATTTTCCAAGGATGAGCGAACCGGAATCGCATCCTTTTCATTCGGAAGCGGAACAAGGGATTTCGTCATACTTCCAGGACTGTCGCCCACAATGCTGTGCGATTTGGCAGAGCTCATAGCAAAAAGATATGAGGCGTTAGCGGATGATTTTCGCATAACACTATTCGATAGGCCGGAATTCCCACCCTCTGCATACGGCATCAAAGACATGGCAAGCGACCTCGCTTCAGCCATGAAAAGCGCCGGAATATCAAATGCAACGGTTCTCGGAAGCTCGCAAGGCGGCATGATAGCGCAACAACTCGCAGTAGATTATCCCGATGCGGTCCATGCGCTCGTGCTATGCGCTACCACCTGCAAATCATGTAAACAAACACAGGACATAATAGGAACATGGCTGGCAATTGCGGAAAAGGGAGACAAAGCAGCGCTTGGGCGGCAGCTTGCGAATGACATATATTCGCCTGCTGTGGCAAAATCGTTGGCGGGAGAAGGATTAAGCCGCATGATATCGGAAATATCAGATGAGCTTTTGAAACGATTTATCACGCTGGGAAAAAGCTGTCTCACATTCGACCTATCTGAATCCGTCAGCAAAATAAAATGCAGAACACTAGTGATCGGAAGCAAAGGAGACAAAATCACGCTCCCCGAAGCCGCGGAAACGCTTGCGCAACTGATACCTCAAAGCGAATTGCTCATGTATGGCTCCGAATACGGCCACGGAATAGTAGATGAAATTCCGAATCTGCCCGAAAAAATCAAAGAATTCGCTTTATTTCAAAACACTTCCAAAAGCCTCGGGGTTTAATTTCGCCAATGACTTTCAGGCCTGAAAATCGAACGATTTTCCGAATCTGAAATCCACAGGCGCTCTCCAGGCAGCAGGTTTTCGGATTCGCCATTCGGGTAATCATTTGCTCGTATGGCGAATCCTGGATTCCAAACTGGCCAGAAACCTATTCCTGTCATTATTGATCGCAGGGTCATCATATGCGATTTCCAAAGCCATCTCAAGCGCGGCTCCGACCTCGCGGCCTTTCAGGCCCATACTCATCACATCCTTGCCGCTAATGCAAAGATCGGACAAATCAATCGCCTCATTCGCATCCGTAAAAGACCTGATGCATGATTCGGAATCCTTGAAATTACGGCAACCACCCAAAAGGATTCCATTGAAACCCAAATATGTTTCCATCAGGTTCCTACCTATCAAACGCGCTATTCGCTTCAGCTCAACACAGGAATACCGCCTATCAGACAACTTATTCGCAACAAGCAGGGAAACCGTGCGGATTTCACTATTGGAGAATTTCAGGCGCTTCAGAATACTTGCAGCGATTTCAGAACTCAAATCCGACAACAGCAGCGCCATGCGAATCTCCACCCTTGCGCTTTCAATGCTATTATCCGAAAGCATCCTTTCCATTCCTAATAGCCTGCTGCGCGAATCGCGCAGATGCGAAATCTCAGGCATGATGAACCCAAGAAGTCCGGACTCGCAAAGAAGATCCAGCGCCTTGCCGGCATGATCACATTCCAGCATCTTTGAAAATTCGGAATTTATGCGTTCCGCGGATATGTTCGTTATTGTTCCGGCAAGCTTTCCCATGGCTTCGAATGTTTCGCCATCGATATCAAAGTCAAGCCTGGATGCGAACCTAACCGCTCTCATAAGACGAAGCGCGTCCTCGCTGAAGCGCTCCATCGGATTTCCTACGGTTCGTATGATTCTCCGCCTCATGTCGCCAATGCCGTCAAAATCGTCCGTTATGGCTCCGGTTACGCAATCCGCACACATGGCGTTTATCGTAAAGTCACGCCTTTTCAGATCCTCATGCACATCCTTCGTGAAATCAACGCTGTCTGGATGTCTGGAATCCTCATAGTCCCCATCTATCCTGAACGTAGTGCACTCGTAATGGCACATTCTGAAAGGAATAGTCAGCGTTCCATGTCGGATTCCCGTAGGAATGCATTTGGGAAACATCCCAAGCATATCGGAAGGGCTGGCATCGGTGGTAAGATCCACATCATCGTTCGTCTTACCCAAAAGATGATCGCGAACCGCTCCTCCAACCACGAATAGGGAAAACCCATTTCGGCGGAATATCTCGCCAAGAGCTTTTAAATTATCTGTCAATGGATAAGCATTCATTCGTAGACAGGCTCGAAGTCGTCAGCCGGATGGCCGCAAAGAGGACATGTGTAATCAACAGGCAGTTTTTCTCCTTCATACACATACCCGCAAATCCTGCATCTCCAGGCCTTTATCCTTTTCGCAGTTGCGGGCTTTTCGGCCTTCGGCTTCACATCCGATTGGTAGTCCGCATATGTAAGCGGAGGATTTGCGCTAAGCACCTGGGCATTCTTCACTTCCGCGATGAAAAGCGTATGACTTCCCAGATTGATTCCACTTATCACATCGCACTCGAACACCGCGCAGCAATGCGAATCAACATACGGCACACCGCTATCGCTAACCTTATGCTCAAACCCATCGAACTTTCTGACATTCCTACCGGACTGCATGCCGAAATGCCTTATCAAATCAAATGTGCAAGTCCTGTCGAGCACAGACACGATGAACTTGCCGCTCTGCTTTATCAGCTCGGTAGTGTAGTTCGCATTTATGCAGGAAATCGCGATTCTCGCAGGATCAGCCGCAACCTGAACAAACGTATTGGAAATACAGGCGTTGGACTTGTTCTCGTACTTGACGGACAGAACAAAAACGCCATATGAAAGCTTATAGAATGACTTGGTATCCATATTATTAGCAAACTCCTTGTATGATATGCCGTTAGATCGCTGCCGGTTGCTGCAAATATCGTTGGCGCCAATCAAATCTCCAGCGCTATCAGCCGCATGGCACTCCAGCTTCCGAGCCTTAAGAATCTTCCGCGAACCGAAAAACAGCGGAAGCTCAATAAGTATGAATATGACATACGATACGGCACCGCTGACAGTATCCGGCAAAACCGCATATCCGTTCTCGAGCGCCTCCCCATGCCCGGATAGCAATGAAAGCAAAATCGGAAAGATATTGAACAGGAAATGAAGAAACGAAGACCATAGGAGGCTTTTCCTGCGCAGCATTTGCGCGCAAAAGAAGCACCCCAGGATGAATGTCTGAATCGTTTTCAAAACCGCCAGCATAAGCACCGGCCAGCTAGTGATATTGGCCAATGTGTTCCAATCCATGACATGAAGGACTCCGAACACCGCAGATGAGAGATAGAACGACTTCCTGACCCCTTCCGCTCCGTTTCCGAATGCGCGCAAGGAGTCCTCGAAAAAAACCCCTCTGCACACGATTTCCTCAAACATCGCAAGAGAGAAAATCCTTATCACCAACTTCAATATCTGCGGAAATCCAAGCGGCTGAGCCATTGCAAATGCGGCCACAGCCAGAGCCATAAGCGCAAAAAACCCGACAAGACAATAAAAATAAACACATTTGGGTTCTTTATCGGAAAGACTTTCTCTCGCGACCGAAATGCGCCCCCTGGCATAAAGAAGGAACAATGCTGAGAAAACCAGCACTGCCGAACTACGAAGCAACAAAATCAAGTTGACTCCCAAAATGGAGTCAAAGCCAGCGTCATCACCATTGCGCATCGGCAGGAAATACGCTGCCAAAGCTATTGCGCTAGTGATAAACGGCCATTTGACGCAAACCTTGAATATGTCTCTTACTTTTTTCAGCATAACAATAAAAAAACCGCCATGAAGGCGGCTTTGCGAACAATCCTGAAATCCAGCGGATCCGGTCAAAACCCAAAAACCGCTCTAAGGCATCTCTGGAATATCACAATCACTTTGAAACGACTGCAACAAGATCCTCTGACTTCACAACAAGATACTCATCATCCCCATCCTTAAGAGAAGTTCCGGAATACTTGTTGTACACCACCATATCACCAACCTTCACAGGTATGTCCTTGGAATCACCAACTGCCGTAACCTTTCCAGTCTGCGTCTTCTCCTGAGCCTGTGTGGGAATATAAAGTCCGGATTTCGTCTTCTCAGGCGCATCCTCTATTTTAATGAGAACCCTATCACCAATTGGTTTTATTTTCATAATAACACCCTCCGTTTCGGACAAATGACATCCGATTCAATTTAGAAGCTAATCGCACGCAAAAACGCGCTATATCATATCATTATATCCCAAGCACAATATTATTGCAAAAACATTTCCAAAGGTTTTTGAAAGCGCCATTCGGCGCAACGCAAAAGCCGTTCCAGCATAAAACATCACCGGCTAAACGGGTCAAGCCAGACTATTTGCTTCTATCCCAACCAAGCTTGACGCATACGGAAACCCTATCTGTCATAGCCTCTCCGAGCGTCGGAGACGCATCAACCCATCCGTAATCCACATCAATGACTATCGGCCACAAATCCAATGTAGCTCCGAAACAGATTCTTCCCTGATTCAAACCCGCGCCGATTTTAAGAAAGCTAAGCAAATACATTTCCACACCTATCTTCAAATGCGAAAAGAAATTGCTGTTATCGTAATAAGCGTTCTTGCCGAAAGAAAAGATATTCACGAAATCTATTTCCACGCGCGGATTGAACAAATCCCATTCGGGATTATATGCGACCCCCAAATCAACAGAGGATGAAAACAGTCCGGAACCCAAATTCGTCATACTCGATTCCGAATCGCTGTCCCTGCCTCCGCCAAACACCTGAAATATATTCGCAAGAAAATGATTGAAATCTCCGTAGCTATACACCTTAGTCCCGAAGAAATTGATGTTCCTTATCACGAGCGAAGCCTTGAGGCAATCCAGGAACTTAGCCGTAACACCAATATTAATCGGCGGCTGCAAGGCCACGCCGGTTTTCAAGTTTCCCGGAAACTCGTTTGATATCTCGTTAAAATCAGCAAGTCCGGTTCCCGCAAGAAAAACCCGCATCAGCAACGAAAACGAGAGACCAGCGTTTATCTCAATCTTACCTGCCTTAAACTTATGTCCATAGCCTACGGAAACTCCCGCGGTAAAAGAAGGGATGAGTTTGGAATCTATCGTTCTTCCGGTAAGGTTATAGAGAGTAATATCGCCCGAAACCAATGCGTCAAACGCAAAGCCCTCCACTTTGAAGCCAACATCGACCTGAGCGTCAACTATGGGATATACGCCGTAGCCATATTCCATAATCACCATTTTTGTTATGTATAGCTTTCTTTCCGTTGATATTTCCCTGCCCGCCAGCAGATCGCTTATGAATTGGCGCATGCCTTCTATCTTCAAAAGCTTAGTAGCATTGTAAAGCCGCAAGTTGATTTGCGGAACATTAATCATAAACATCCTGTTGTCAGCAAGGTTGGCAGGATTGTAATACAAGCTCGACATGCCCGTGCTCAAAACAACTCCGGTTCCGCCCAAGCGCTCGAGCCTGCTATCCCTGAATTGAAACGGCCTATCCGACAATCCAGGAAATAGATATGACGACGCATCGCCCCTGCTGTTGCTTATATCAGCAAAAAGCGATGCGCCGCAAAGAGCGAACAAAAACAATAAAACCGCTATCTTCTTCATCATTCAAGCGGAAATCACATCGTAAGAACGCCCTTGATCTCAAACTTATCGACAATGAGCTGGATAATGCCAATGAATCCACTATACTCACCGTCCACAGCTCCTCTAAGAACATCCGCGACAAGATACATGTCTATCGCGCTTCCAATAAGAGGCGCGGCATCCGCCACCTGAAGCTGGCTCAAAGCATCAAACTTCATAAGGCTCCTGATCGTGCTCGATATCATGGACATCATTACCACATCGGAAAGCGTAGGGGCGCTTATCTCATTGAATATGGGCGCGAAGTCCATATCACAAGTTATAGTGCCCTCGGACAGCCATAGCCTGTATTGTGACTCCTCTTCGGAATCACCTCTGCCGTCGTTCATCATCCTCAGCAATTCCGCAAGCTTGTTCATAATGTAATAATATGTATCGTATGCGGGCGTGCCTTCCTCGATCGGATACGAAGAGAACTTATCCCTCAGCGCTTTTCTGGACTCTTCATTCACAGATGCCTTTCTAACATCCAGAAGCAATTCATCCTGAATCTTCTGATCAATGGTTATGGAATCCAGAAGCTGCACTATCAGATCCTTTATCTCGCCTATATCGTTCGCAGCAACATCCAAATCGCCGCTGACCAGCTGACCAATCTTCTCATCAATCTCCGCCTTAGCGGCATCAAGCCTCTCCTTGTTCTCTTCAGAGCCATACGAATCCAACACAGTACCAACAGTGTCTTCAATACGATCAATCATGTTGCCCCTTGCCGCTCCACCGCCGACAAAGACATTCGTTCCGGTTCCGGACAACGCGCTAGTCGTATCGCAAACGCCGCCAAGAGCCTGCTCGACAGAACATGAAGCGAACAGAAAAGCGGCCGCTGCCAAAGCGCACACAGCAATCCTTTTCATAGTAAACCCCCTAACTACAATCATTATATAAAAAAACACAAGCTTTGACAAACCGCAACGCAGCAGCAACAACCGCACACAAAGACGCCTCCAGAAACCCGTTGTCCAAAAAGCATCCATGGACTTCAGAAGCGGAAAACCACCCTGAAAGGGATTGGCAGAATCGGACTCCGGGTTTTTAAAAGCGTACGCAATGAAATCCTAGCGTTTGGTTCCGAAAATCCTGTTGATGAATTCGAATCTCGGAAGGAAATAGAAGCAAAGCGCCAAGCAAAGCAGAGAAAGCAACCAGCTGACAACAATCGAGAATCCGCACAAACCGCCTGCGAGAATGCCAACCGCAACGCTGATAAGAACCATTGTCGCATAAGGCATCTGCGTTGCGACATGCTCAAGGTGCGGACAAGCGCCTCCGGTTGATGAGAGTATTGTCGAATCAGATATCGGCGACACATGATCTCCGTAAACCGCTCCGCTTAGAATCGCCGCGATGGTGAAAAGCGTGCAATTCAAAAGAGATTCGGGCGAATACCCGTTGCTTGTTCCCAAATTTATGACAATCGGCATCGTAATGGGAATCATAATTGTAAATGTACCCCAACTCGTACCAGTTGAAAAGCTTATCAGGGCCGACATCACAAGCACCAGAAACGGAAGCACGGCAACAGGAAAGTTGTTTTTGACAAACACATTCGCAAGATAGCTTGAAAGCCCCAATCCTCCGTCAGCCGGAGCCGATTTTATTATGCTGCCGATAGTCCATGCCATTGCCAGTATGAAACAAGCCGGAATCATCGTCTTGACGCCGGAAATCAGAGCCTGCGAAGCTTTCTCCACATTAAACAAGCGCCTGCAAAGGTAATACACGTATGTGAATACCGTAGAGATTATTATCGCATAGAACAAAGCCTTTGAAGCATCGGTCTCATTGAAGGCCTGCGCAACGCTCATTGATGAAAAGCTCTGCGACAATGTCCTTATGCTCTCCCCATCCACAGCATCCATGTAAGTGGTAATCGGGAACATCGCAACAGCCGAGCATATGAGAACCAAAAGAGGGATAATCATATCATAAGTCCTGACGCGATCATTCTCAGGCGGAAATTTGATGTTCTCCTCGCCCTCAACACTAGGGGACCCGAACTTCGAATCATACAGCACGCCCTTATTCATCGCCATATCCTCGGATTTTCTCATAGGCCCGAAATCCAGTTTGAAAAGACAGAACATGAGAACCGTGATTATGGTAAGAAGAGCATACAAATTGAACGGGATGCTCCTGATGAAGAAACTGAACTCGCTCATTTTCAAAGTCGAAAACCCATCACTGCTCTTAATAAGGCTCATGACCGTTATAACCCATGATGATATGGGTGCGATTATGCAAACCGGCGCAGCTGTGGAATCAAGAACATAGCTGAGTTTCGCACGCGAAACACCAAACTTATCCGTTACAGGCCTCATAACGGTGCCAACGGCAAGCGAATTGAAATAATCATCAATGAAAATGACAAGACCGCAAATCCATGTCAGAACCAGAGACGAACGCCTGCTCTTGATTCTCTTTCTCGCCCAAGCCGCAAATGCGGAAGTGGCACCGGTTTTGATCATCAGACCGACATATCCGCCAAGAAGCAAGCAAAAAAGCAATATCCTGATATTCCAGCCGTCAGCCAAGCTATTCGCTATGCCATCGGTCATGCGCACGATTGCAAAGAACGGGTTTCCACCGGCAAGAATCAGGCTTCCGGTAAAAATTCCGACCACCAGCGACACAACAACATCTTTCGTGATGAACGCCAGCGCAATCGTCAAAATAGGAGGAATCAACCCCCAAGCACCAAAATTTTCCATATTCATAATGGAAAATATTTTACAAAAAGCGGAATGTTTTACAATAGAATCCCAATTATCGTGTTAGAATTCTAACACAAATCATGCGAAATCATTCGGAAAATCCATATCCTTTGCGTATTTGGCATCGCCAACATCAAAACAATACGGCTTCAGTCTGTCGTCAAAGCGAAGAATCTCCCTGATATTCTCCAATTCCGGATTGGCCGCATGATCCTCTTGCAATATGCCTTTGAGCGATGACCTGAAAACAACGGGATGAACAGGCTTATCACCGGCAAACAACCTCAAAACATTACAACCCTCAGGCATGGAAAGGAATGCGCCATATGCCGCGCTGATGAGTCCGCTATCAAGATTCGGGGTGTCTGAAAGAGCAAACATGAAGTCGCCTCGCGCGAATTCCAAGCCAGCAAGACACGAAGAGAGCTGACCTGACCTGAAGTTCTCATTGAACACTATCCTGCAGCTATTGTCAAAACGCTCCCGATTCAAAAAGCCTCTTACGCATGATGCGACCTCATCCGCCTTGTATCCGGTCACCAGTATCACATCAAAGCAAGACAGGCAAGCCCTAAGCGACCTCAAAACAAGCTTTTCGCCCCGATACTCCCTAAGAATCTTCTGCTCGCCTGTCCCCAGGCGTCTGGACAAGCCTGCAGCCAGCAATATGACTTCCAAAATATCAGTATTTGCCTGCGACTATTGTCGTATTATGCCCGCCGAATGCGAAACAGTTGGAGATGACGTATCTGACATCCTGCTTGACTGGACCTGAAACCACATAGTCGAGATCAAGTTCCGGATCGGGAACCTTATAGTTCACTGTCTGATGTATGATACCTTCCTGAATCGTCTTGCATACCGCAACCATTTCGACTCCGCCACAAGCTCCAAGCAAATGCCCCACCATGCTTTTCGTACTGCTGATCTTAAGTTTCGCAGCATGCTCGCCGAAGCAATCCTTTATCGCATTGGTCTCATAAAGATCGTTGTATTTGGTGCTTGTTCCATGGGCATTCACATAGTCGATGTCTTCAGGCTTCAAACCCGCATCATCTATGGCATTGCGCATGCATCTCGATTGATATGCCTTGTCGTCACTAGGAGCAGTCATATGAAACGCATCACAAGTGGTTCCATAGCCGAGAAGCCTTGCATATATTTTCGCGCCGCGTTTCTTCGCATGCTCCTCCTCCTCAAGAACGACAACACCTGCTCCCTCGCCCATCACGAAGCCCGATCTTTCCTTATCAAACGGTATTGAAGCCCTATTAGGATCATCGCTTTCGCAAAGCGCTGAAAGAGCAGAAAAGCCATTGAGAGTCAAAGGAGTGACTTCAGCTTCGGCGCCGCCGGCGATCATGATGTCGGCATCACCATATTGTATGGTCCTGAGCGCTTCGCCAAGGCAGTTGTTCGATGAGGCGCAAGCAGTGGAGACATTTATATTCTTTCCATGCAAGCCATGCGCTATGCTTATATGCGCTGAAGCCATGTTCGGTATTATCATCGGAATCACCAAAGGATGTATGCCTCTGGGACCGCGCTTCTCCTGCATCAGCGCATTATTGGCAACACCTTCTATCGAGCCTATGCCGCTTCCAACGCAAACGCCAACTCTAAATCTGTCCTCCTTGTCAAAATCAAGACCGCTATCCTTTATCGCCTCGTTTGCGGCAACCACTGCGAACTGTGAAAACCGCTCCATTCTCTTAGCCCGCTTTATATCCATGTAATTCAAAGGATCAAAGCCCTTGACCTCGCACACCACCTTAACCCTTACCAGAGAGGGATCAAAGAGCGTTATATGCGACAATCCGCACACGCCCTTCTTGGCATTGCTCCAAAATTCATCGACATTGTTTCCTATGCCGTTTATCGTCCCCAATCCGGTAACAACAACATTCCTCTTATTCATATTCCCATTCCACCATCTACTTGAATCACCTGACCGGTAATATATGTCTGACCCGCAAGAAAGAGCACCGCTTCGGCCACCTCGGCTGCCGTTCCCGGTCTTCCAAGCGGTATGGTTCCGACAATCGCTTCCCTTATCTTATCGCCAAGCGATGCGAACATATCCGTATCTATTGCCCCAGGCGCAACCGCATTTACCAATATGTTGCGTGATGCGACCTCTTTCGCAATCGATTTCGTAACTCCTATTATTCCGGCTTTGGATGCGCTGTAGTTCGCCTGCCCCGGATTCCCGTGCAGCCCCACTATGGACGACAGGTTGACAATTCTTCCGCTTCTCGCCTTCATCATAGCCGGCAGACATGCTCGAATTACATACAGCACGCCCTTCAGATTAGCATCAAGCACCGCATCGATCTGCTGATCGGTCATGCGCATAAGCAAACCGTCCCTGGTTATCCCGGCATTGTTCACAAGCACGTCAATCTTTCCGAAAGCATCCAAAACCGATGCGACCATGGCATTGACCTCATCGCTTTTTGACACATCGCACTTCAAAGCCAAAGCCTTTGATCCGCAAGACGAAATAAGAGACGCAACCTCGTCTGCCTTATCCTTGGACGCATCCGACGAATACACAATAGCCGCATCGTATCCCGCTTTTGCGAACCTCAATGCTATTTCCCTGCCAATGCCACGGCTCGCGCCGGTAACCAAAACCGATTTCCTATCACTTTCCGACATCTTTCAACAAAGCCTCGTATTCCGAAATGCTCTCCATGCCATAGAGAGCAATGTCCTTCTCATCCCTCAAGAACCCCCTGAGGACCTTTCCGGGACCTACCTCCACAAACCTTCCCATTCCGCTTTTCAATATTCCGGACATTGAATGCGACCATCTGACCGGCGAACTGACCTGACGGGCAAGAATCGATCTGACATCATCACCCTTGCTCACGATTTCACCGCTGACATTCGCATAATAGACTATTTCAGGCTCTAAAAAGGCAAACTCCTTTAAGGTCACGCCAAGCTTATCACTCGCTTCCTTGAGAAGCGGAGTATGAAACGGACCCGACACATTGACCGGAATCACGCGTTTGGCTCCTGCGGCCTTCAAATCCTCGCAAGCCCTCATAACCTGCGCCTTCTCACCGGAAATCGAAACCAGCTGCTTTGAATTGTAATTCGCGATCCAAACCTTATCGTATGATCCGATGACACCTTCTATTGCTTCCCAATCCATTCCGATAACGGCAGCCATGCCTCCCATCCCGGCAGGACAAGCGCTTTCCATATGCTCCGCGCGCTTCACGATCAGCTTGACAGCAGATTCCTCAGTCAGTATTCCGGACTTGACGAGACACGAATATTCGCCAAGCGAATATCCGGCCATAACACAAGGCTCCACCCCCGCCTGATTCAAAACACGCAATAGGCCCAACTCTACGACAAGGATTGCAAGCTGGGTATATCTGGTCTGATTTATAAGATCATTGGGCTCATAGACTATTTTCGCTATGTCAATTCCAGTCCACTCCCCAGCCTGTTCGAAAATGCTCCTGAAGCACTCGAACTCCTGAAAAAACCCGCTCAACATTCCGACTTTCTGCGCGCCCTGACCGGGAAACAGAAAACATATCCTATCCGAATTGCCGTCCATAATGCAATCAAATCACCTTTTCTCGTACAAGTCCTTAGCTATCCTGTTGGCATTGGATACTATATAATTCTCATCCATTCCGACAAGATTGCCGTGATCAACAACCACTTTCCCGTTGACAATCGTGTAAACCGCATTCCTTGTCTGCGTGAAAAGCAAACTGTCAACAGGGCTGATCTTGGCTCCGACATAGCCGATATCATTCATCGGGAATATCGCTATATCGGCCAGCCAGCCTTCCCTAAGCTCGCCTGTTTTCTCAAAACCAAGCGTCCTTGCTCCATTTATAGTGCCTATCCTGAACGCCTCACGAGCAGTAAGACCCGATTCCTTATATTTCACCCTCTGGAGCAAAAGAGCGTTTCTTAGCTCGGCGAGCAAATTCGAAGAGTCATTCGAAGCGCTGCCGTCCACGCCGCATGAGACATTGATGCCCATATCAAGCATCTCTCTGACACGGCATATTCCACTGCCAAGCCTCATGTTGCTGGAAGGGCAATGCGACACTCCGGTTTTGGTCTTCTTCAGGAACTCCAATTCCTCGTCATTGAACCAGATCCCATGCGCATAGAAGACATTCTCACCGACAAAGCCGCAATCATCCATGAGCTCAAGCGGTCTTTTGCCGTACATCTCCAGCATCTGATTCTCCTCGTCCATTGTCTCACAGAGATGAGTATGAAGCCTTACCGAATGCTTTTTAGCCAATGCGGCCGCATCCTTCAGGCTATTCAGCGTAACGGAAAACGGAGAGCACGGGGCAAGTATTATCCTGCGCATGCTGCCCTCCGAAGCGTCATGGAACCTGCTTATCACCCTTTCGCAATCCGCGAGTATGGCATCCTCGCTCTGAACCACGCTATCGGGAGGAAGTCCGCCGTCTTTTTTTGAAAGGCTCATCGACCCTCTCGTGGGAGCGAATCTCATGCCGAGAGCGGAAGCGGCGGCGAACTGCGTTGCCATCACATCTCCCTTCATGGCCTTGGAATACAAATAATGATGATCCGTCGAACAGGTGCAGCCTGATTTCAAAAGCTCTCCCATGGCCGTAAGAGACGAGAAATACACCGCCTCGTCATCTATGTTCTTCCACACCTCATACAAGAAAACAAGCCAATCGTACAATTTCGCCTGAGCCACATCCGGTATATTTCTCGTCAGCGTCTGAAAAAAATGATGATGCGTATTCACCAAACCGGGAATCACGATGTATTCCGAACAATCAATAACCTGAACGCCGTATTCGAGTTCTATCCCCTTCGCGATCCTGCTGATCCTATTCCCATCAATAAGAAGATCATAGCCCCTCTTATCCTCGGAATCGCAATCCGTCATCATCGCGCCTATGTTCTTCAAAAGAATCTTTCCCATATGAGTTGCGCTCTCCCTTTCAAATGCCAATCATATCAATTGTAAAATTTCTTATAGCTGTTCTTCGATACCTTGTCAATGAAGAACTCGATCATCCTTCTAGTCGCCTCGCGCCTGAACTCCGGCATCGCCCTCGGGCTTATCACCTTATCGAAAGCCCCCGATATCTCGCTGGCTTTAGCGGCAAGCTCATCAAACTTCAGTCCGATAGCGATATTCTCAACATCCCTGCTCCTGTTGGTAACAGGTCCTGAAGCGGTAGCGGCTATCCTGAAGTCCTTCACTTCCCCCCAACTCACTTTTGCGCATGCGCAAAGCGTCAGCTTGGATATGGCATTCGCCGCTCTCGTTCCGATCTTATGATAAAACCAATAGGTCATGTCCTTGTCCGATACGGGAATGGTCACGGACGTGATGATCTCATCATTTTTAAGGTCTATCGTTCTGAATTTTATTATGAAATCCCTTATCGGAATGCTGCGTCTGCCACCATCAAGCGACATGACATTCACAACGGCATCCAGAAGATACAACGGCCCCGGCGTATCACCCTTTGGGGAAGCGTTGGCTATATTGCCCCCAATCGTGGCCGAATTCCTAAGAGCGACAGCGCCCATTCTCCCAGCCGCCTGTTTGAGAACCCATGGAGTATCCGGACTCTCCACGATCTGCCTTGAAGTGGTGCAGGCCCCTATCTCAACCGTGCCATCGGAATTTCTGCGCACGCCGATAAGCTCTTCAAGATTCCTTATCAGAAGCACAGGCTTATCGAACTTCGGAAGCGCGCCATACCCCTGATATGCAGACACCATAAGATCGCTGCTCCCCGCCATCACTATGCAATCGTTTTCTTTTCTGAAAAGGAGAGCATCCTCAAGATTCTGTGCTATATGCAGTTTTTCAGACATCGCTAACCCCTCGCCTTATGTAATTCTCCGACCCTCTTCGCAGCCAGATATATGCTCTCTACTATAAGATCATATCCCGTGCATCTGCACATGTTTCCGCTTATTCCCTTCCTTATTTCCTTCTTGGTTGGATTCGGATTGTTGGAAAGCAAATAATATGAGGCCATGACCATTCCCGGTATGCAGAATCCGCACTGAACGGCACCGCCATCGGCATATGACTGTATGATGGTCTCACCAAGCCTTGTGGTACGCACCCACTCGATTGTCCTGACATCCTGACCATGAACACCGGCAATCGGAATTATGCAGCTTGTCACCAGCTGGCCATTTAGCAAAACGCAGCAAGCGCCGCACTCGCCTTCGCTGCACCCTTCCTTGACGCCGGTTAGGCCGAAATCATCGCGCAAAACATCAAGAAGCCTTTTTGTCGGATCGACATCTATGGACACATGTTCGCAATTCAATGAAAATTCTATTGTCATCTCTTGTCCTCCGTCAGTTTTTCAGAATGAAGAATATGTCCCATAATGACCTCCGTCGGATTAGGTATGGAATCTATCTTTCTGTTGATGGCTCTGGAAAGCGCGTCAACATAAGCCGCGCCGCTGCCATTGAACACGAGCTCTCCCATGCCTTTCGCGCCATACGGACCCCACTTGTACGGCTCGTTCGCATAATACACCTCCTGCGCCGGCAGATCCATTGAAGTCGGTATTATATAGTCGCTCATGGAATGTTGCTTGAAATAGCCGCCCTTGTTCTCCAGAAGCTCCGTTGAAGCCCATCCTATTCCCTGCGCTATGCCGCCGTTGACCTGCCCATGCACTATAAGCGGATCTATGCAATTGCCGACATCATGCGCAGACCATATGCCCTTGATTTTCGTTTCGGCTGTTCTGGGGTCCACTTCCACCTCAACAACACATGCGCCCCAACCATATCCGAGATACGCATACCCTTGGAACGAAGCCTGATCCCACGGATAGCCTTCGGGATGCTCGTAATGAGCCTCACACTCCAATTCATCAGCCTCATCCCACCTGGCCTTAAGCTCCTCACAAGCCTTCATCACAAGATTCCCAGGCACCATCGTCGATCTGGACGCAGCCGTAGGACCGGAATCCGGAACAACGCTCGTATCTGGATATTTGTATATGACCTTCTCATAAGGAATGCCAAGCGTTTTCGCCGCTATGCGGCATACGGCAGAAGAGAACCCCTGTCCCATTTCGGTCTGCCCAGCCTTTATCAGCACGGTTCCGTCCTTCCGCTTGCAGACTTTCACCACTGCCTTTATTATCGCGCTCTCGCCATTCCCCGTAAACGCGCCGCCATGATTATACAGCGAAAAGCCGATTCCTTTTCCGCTTCCGAATCCGTATTTCCTGCTCTTCTCAAAATAATCTGATGCCTTGCATACCTTTTCTATAAGCTCAGGCGTTCTGACATTCTCAACGATCTTTCCGTTAGTAATAGTCGTATCGCCCTGCTTTATGAGATATCTCCTCTTATATTCCACAGGATCCACGCCAAGCTTTTCAGCTATATGCGTCATATGCGTTTCCACAGCAAAAATCGTCTGAGGCGCGCCGAACCCCCTGAATGCGCAGGAAGGAAATGTGTTGGTAGCCATGGAATAGCCCCGCGTTCTTGCTACAGGGAACTTATACACACCCTCAATATGCATGCAGCCGCGTTGGATGACTATATATGATGATGCAAGATACCTTCCAGCATTATAATAAACTATGGAATCCATCGCAAGGATATTTCCCTTCCTATCCAAAGCCGTCTTGAATTTTACTACGGAAGGATGCCTTTTGACGGAGAATTGAGTATCCTCCTCCCTGTTGAATATCAATTTGATAGGTTTTTTCAAATAATATTCCGCAAGTATGAGAGGACCTGCGACAACATCCGGAAAATGTTCCTTGCCCCCGAACGCGCCACCCGTGGACATTTGCCTTACGATTATATCCTCAGGAGTAGCGCCGATGATCCCGGCCACCGATTTCCTGATGTAGAACGGACACTGGCACGAAGCATAATAGACGTATTTGCCATCCTCATAATTGACCATCATGCCATTGGTTTCGAGATGCATATGCTCCTGATGGCCAGTGCTGAATTTCTCCTCGACGACCCTATATGCGTTCTTCATTATCTCGTCGATGTCGCCATCTCCGGCCTGCAGCTCCACAGTGCAATGGTAGTTGTTTTCTCCGATTATCGGGCCGCCAACCAAAGCCAGCGAATCTTCTATGGAGACAGCTGGAGTCTGCTCTTCGTATTCCACTTTTATTTGATCGCGCAAACTATAAAGAAGAGTCCGATCCGGTCCGCACAATATGCCTATGGTCTCGCCCACATACCCGGAACTGCCAGCTGCAAAGCACTTCCAATCCTTCTGGATCATCCAAAGTTCGTTCCTGCCATTTTCGGGTATGTTCCTGTCATCAAAATAATAATACCCGTCAGGAAGCGGCGGTAGCGTTATGCTTTTTATAATCCCGCGCGGAACTGAAGTCCTGACCAGACACGCATAAATCATGCCATCCAGCGACAAGTCTCCGACATAGGTCTCTCTTCCGGAAGCTTTGGAGATCGCATCCTTCCGAGCCTTGTCATTTCTCATATCAGCCATTATTCCAACCCCTTGAAGTCAAAATGAAATAGTGAAAATCGTTTTGATCCAACAAAAACGACAAACGATAATAAAGAGGAATTTTGAAAAACCCTAATAAAAAAGCCTCCCTAATGCAAAGCATTAAAGAGGCTTTCCCGATGTTCAATCAGCCCACCGGGCCCGATTGCATATCAAAGATTCTTTCCAGCAAGCTTATACGGAAGAAGAGCATAGAAAGCCGAGCATATCTCAAGATCCTGCACCCTTGTGATCTCGTTAGGCGCATGAGCCTGATCCTCATCTCCAGGTCCGAATCCGATCGCAGGAATCTTGTGTCTTCCCGTAGTGGCAACACAGTTCGTGCTGAATGTCCACTTATCAACAGTAGGCTCGCTCTCGAACAGTTCCTCATAAGCATCAACACCGGCTTCTACAAGCGGATGATTCCTCTCGATTTTCCATGTCGGGAAATAAAGCTCCTGAGAGTATGGCTTCCTCGTCCAACCGACTTTCTCGTAATCAGGCATCTCAACCGTGAAGTCATTGTCGCCGATGGCTTCGCTGACATACTGCCTTACCTGAGAAATCGCAAGATCAGCATCCTCGCCCCAAGTCAGCCTTCTGTCGCAATAAAGCATCGCATAATCGGCAACCGCGCACTGCGAAGGTCCGGAAACCTGAATCTGAGAAACGGTGATCGTTCCCTTTCCGAGGAAATGATCGTCATCCGGCTGGAGATCCTCATTGAGCTTCTCAATTGCAAGAGCAGCCCTAGCAGCCTTATAAGCCGCGCTGACACCCCTTTCCGGAGCAGAACCATGACAGGATATTCCCTTGAGTATGATTCTTATTTCCATTCTGCCTCTATGGCCCCTGTAGATCCTGCAGCTTGTAGGCTCAGTGGAAACAACGAAATCGGGCTTGAAGTTCTCTTCTTCAATAAGATACTTCCAGCACATTCCATCACAATCCTCTTCCATTACGGTAAAAGTGAAGAAAACCGAAAACTCGCCGTCATAATTGAGCTCCTTGAGAATCTTTCCGGCAGTGATCATCGAAGCGGCACCACCCTTCTGATCAGAAGCGCCTCTTCCAAGAACAAGGTCATCCCTGATCTCTCCGCTGAACGGATCAAATGTCCAGTTCGCGCTATTTCCAACCTCAACGGTATCGATATGAGCATCGAACGCAATGGTCCTCGGTCCGTATCCGACCCTTCCGACGACGCTTCCGAGCCTATCGACCTTAACCTCATCGAAGCCAGCCTCCTTGCAGAGATCCACGATGAGCCTGCAAACGTTCTCCTCCTGCGAGGAATAGCTCTTCATCTGAATGAGCTTGGAGAGGTTTTTTGCAGTATAATCCCTAAGTTCATGCGCACGATTTCTAATCTGTCCACTTATTGCCATAGAATTTGAATTCTCCTTATAAGAAAAATCGATTTGATATAATTCTACTTATATTTTTTTTAAAATCAAAAATAAGCCTATTACTGACAGGCATGCTCAGATCCGACCGCGAATCAGAAATCCCTCGCGAATCAATCCGCTATCGCAATCTCCAAACTTCAAATAGGATATCGAATTTATGTTCGCCTGATTCTTCTCGTTCATCTCCTGATCGTATATGACAAAATCCGAAATCGCAATGGAGAACACTTCCGGACCTATGAGTTCTATTGTCTGGCCCTTTTCAATCTTGTATTTTGCCTCGACTTCGAACACTCCGGGCGACTTCCTCTTTCCGACGACTCCCAAAAACCTGTAATTGCTAATGTAATTTCCGCGCGCCGGTGAAAACCCATATCTCTCATCGCCATAGAAAAAACCGGTGGTGTATTCGCGATGCGATACGTTTTCCAACTCCGAAACATACTTTCCGCAATCCGCAACCTTTTCCATTCTAGCAGAAGCATCAGGACAAAGAACCGCGTCAAGCATATGCCTATAGGAACGGGTGACAACAGCCACATAGTACATGCTTTTCATGCGGCCTTCTATTTTCAAGCTGTCAACGCCGGCATCCACAAGATCCTGAAGATGATTTATCATGCAAAGATCCCGGCTGCTGAGAATTGTCGAAAAATTCCCATCCTCAAAAAAAGGCATGTACTGACCCGGCCTTGACTCCTCTTCGAGAGCCAACCTGTACTTCCATCTGCAGGGCTGAGTGCAATCACCCCTGTTGCCGCTCCTTGCGGACAGCGCAGCGGAAAGAAGGCACCGTCCTGATACGGCCATGCACATCGCACCATGAACAAACACCTCGATTTCAATATCGCCCGCTTTATCCTTTATCCTGCGGATGTCGTCAATACTCGCTTCCCTGCCAAGAATTATGCGCTTGAATCCCAAAGACGCATACTCTCTTACAGCACGGGAATTCATACATGAGCTTTGTGTGGACAAATGCAAATCAACGTCAGGCAAACGCTCCCGAAGCACCCTGGCCGCACCCAAATCGCTTACAATGAAAGCATCATACGGAACCTTTCCGAGCTGAGGAGCCATCTGTTCCAACAGAGTTATGTCCTGATCGTAGAAAAGCATGTTCAGAGCTCCGTAAAGCTTCTTGCCGACCGGTTTGGATATCTCAGAATCCGCCGATTCGCCCTCACAAGCCTTTCTCAATGAAAAAGGAGAGACGCCAATATACGCGGCATCCGCGCCATAATCATATGCGACCTTCAGCTTTCTTGCATTTCCGGCCGGCGACAGAAGCTCAGGAATCCTTGCAGACATGCCTCAGCCGTTTCTTCTGTTCTTGATCAGCTTCTCAAGCTTCGCCTTCTCCACGGAATTCTCGCCCATCCTCAAGCTTATCGCATTCAGAATATCCGCATCGAACTTATGCGTATAATAATTCGCTCTTTTCAACGATGTCGCATATTTCTTCGAAAGATTCATGAGTCTCTGCTCGTTTTTCTCGAATATCTGCATGGCATCGTCAAACGAATAAAGGCAATCATCCTTCCTGAAGGAAATCCTGACATCGGTAAGCTTGACTTCCAAATGCGATCCGTGCAAATCATTTATGTAGACACCCTCGTCCGCACCGTTCCCGGAATCACTCTCGCTTCTACCGTCAGCATCAAACTCGAGCATTCCGTCGCCGCCCATAGGAATCATCGTTTCCAAACGCAAAGGCATGAAAGCGGAAGTTTTCAGAAGATCCCTGATCAATCTCGAAACCCACCTGTCATCACCGGTCTTATCAGCTGCAAAACTGCAAGCGGCGTTTTCAAGAAGAACCACATCGCTGTAATCCACTTCCTTTCTCATCGATAAAGCAGCGGAAATCCTGAAGAGCATGGAAAAGGCAATCCAAGCACTATCCGGAACCTCATATTTTGAATTCACGGAATTAAGCTCAAGATTGTCAAATTTATTCTTCGCTTCAAACAAAAAGAACCTGATTTCGGGTGAAATGCCAACCCTTTTCGCTTTCTCCCTAAGATAAACCAGATCCAACTTGTTGATGGGGCGACTCGTCACATTCCCTGCAAGCAAATCAGGGAAGGTCTCAATCATTTTGCTAAAAGAGCCCTCATCAATCATTCTCCTGTTCGGAATGTAAAACACCGACGAAGAGACTCCGTTGAATCCGGCATCGCTCCCTCTATCAAACATCTTCGGGTCATACGACATGTATTTGATATGACCGGAAAAATCACGATCCGCAAAATACATTGCGATGTTCTGCTCAAGAATCCTAATCAAGGAATCATCGCCTCGTGATATTATTGTGGCATCCACGCCGGAAACCATTGACATGAAAATCAGTTTGGCCTCGCGATGCTTTCCGAAAAACACATCATCGGCAAATGACTCAATGCTCTTCACGATGCTTTTGAACAAGCCAAGAACATTGTAATTATCCGTGCTTTTCGCCACCATTAGATTCGAAAATCTCCTGATGATATCATTCTTAACCACAAATGATGCGCTGGATGTAGCTATCGCATCACGATACTTTCCCTTCAAAGACACCGCGCATTTTCTAAGGGATCTCTTAACATGCAACGAAATCGTATCGGACAACGTCACATAGCATACGCTCAAGGAAAACCTAGCAGGCGCATCAGCATCAGACGAATCAGTATCATCTTCGGTTGCAGACATACCGCTATTCAATATCGTTTCAATGGCACTCTGACAGAATTCGTAATTTCCGGATACGGCAAACATATCAGATCTCAATCCGGTTGCGCTGCTTGCAAAACCCTGTCCGCACTGTTCCGGAGCGCTGAAAACATAGAAAGAAAGATCGCTTCCGCTTCTAGTGAAAACCAAATAGCCGCCTTCGCTGTCGGAAAAGGATTCGCAAACAATCATCTCCTCCGCAAGGCGCACATCTCCAGCAACAAAATTCGAAAGATACCACTTTGCAAATCCCTGAGCAAACACAGAAGACTTATAAACATTATTAAACGAATCAATATTTGAAAGCAGGTAATTGAAAAACTCTTTCCGATAAGCCAAAATATCATTGAATTCCATAATGATCCCAACCCGATTTCCGTTTCCGGTTTCCTATGCTAAAACATTTCCGGTTCCTTTTTGGGAACCTTTATGACAACCTTTATGCCCTTGTCAACCAATTCAGCGAACTTATCCGCATCCCCATACTCGCCGACAATCGTACCATAATGCGTAGGAACGACAATCTTGGGCTTTATTTTGTTCACGAACTTAGCAGCGCCCTTATAATCAAAAGTATAGGTGCCGCCAATCGGAACCATAGCGATATCACAAAAGCCTTCCTCGGCCTCGTCGCACTTATCCATATCACCGGATACGTAGACCCTCGTCTTTCCAATCGTCATAACGTATCCAAGCCAACCTGCGGCCTTCAGATGATTCTCTTTCCGAGCGTTGTAGCTCGAAACCGCTTTGATGCTGATCCCCAATGTCTCATGCTCATCACCCGGCTGCATGAAATGCACATTGGACGACACGCGATACATCTCAACGCGCATGCTATCCGGGGCGATCATAAGAGTGCCGTCCTTGGAAACCTTCTTGATGTCGTTCGGAGAATAATGGTCATAATGCGGATGGGTTATCAGTATCAAATCCGCATCATGAGCGTTTTGTCTTATCATAAACGGATCCACATAAATGCAAAACCTATCTGCGATCCTAATGCTCGAATGCTCGTTAATTGTAATATCGTTAATCAATGCCATCCTCAAACCTCAGAGAAACCGATCCAATCACACATTGGATGAAAGCAGCGACATCAGCTCATCTATTTCCCGTCCGGTCATGCCATGACCTTCAAGGTATTCCCTAGCGGCCTTCGACATATCGACCCTTCTGAGGCCTTCCACGTTCTTGACCTTGCAAATAGTGAAAAGCATATCGTTTATGCTCTTATCCACAACAAGATTATACGCCATCTTGCTAGCGCTTTTCGCGCTATAATAGTTGGAATAGCTCAGCATGTAGTCATTGACTATTTCCTCATATGTAGCGCCCATGAGCGTCTCAAGCAATGCGCAGACATATCCTGTCTTGCTCTTGCCCTCTGTGCTGTGTATCAGAATAGGCGGCTGCATCCTGTGGCGGACAATGCAAGCGATCCCCTGCGTTATATCCTTGGCGAACCTCTCGGTATTGAACTCGCTTGTCATGCTCAAACCGATTACGCTCCCCTCGTTGACAAGACCCTTGTAGTAGTTGCTCCTATACCCTTTCGAAGCAATCCTGTGCCTTATGTTATCAACGGTATCGGCTAAATTCAGCACGCTCTTAACATTGGCTTTGCGAATCAGATTATCAGCATAAAGCGCGCGGCCGAAAGTATTGTCTATCGGACTTGACGACCTGTATATCTTATTGGGTGCGATATGCCCGGACGACACCTGCCTGAAATTGGCGAAGACCTCGTCGCTTTCATAATCCAATCTGTTGTTGGATGGCGCTATGGTTCTCAAAAATTCAATATCAAAAGCTCCCTTCTGGGTATTGACATTCAAAAAGAACGTATCGCCAACCCTCAAATCGCCAGCCGTTGAAACCCTTGCCCCTCTGATTGCCAACGTCACATCCTTTGCTGACTTGGCAGCAAGAAGATACGCCTCACCCATCTGCACATACTCGCCGTCAAGCAACGGTATGTTTTCAAGATAGAAGCCGTTGTTGAAGTATATGTTGACAGTATCGCCAAGAAGATACCCAGCCTCGATAAGATCCAAATTCGGAATATCCGTAACCACATTGCCATTCCGATCCAATGAAGCTACTTTGCCTTCATAGGCAGGAATCCCGGAATACAACTGGTTGAGCTTTCCGGCGAATGCGCTGCCGACACTGAATGCAAGCAGCGAAACAAACAGGCAGAATGATTTTCTAATCACAAAGCACCCTCCCGAAAATCAGAACATCTTCGTATTGGAAGCTATCATGAGCGTAACTATTATGGCATTTACGATTCCAGGCAGATAACTGTTCTTCGTCCTTGTGAAGACATATCTGGAAGCCAGCGTGACTCCAAACATGATCAGTACCAAAGGCATGAGCCAAATCACAAACTCATTGTATGGAACAAGCGAATTATAGAACAGCGGCTTGTTCCTGCTTACGAATACGACATGCTGAAGAACAGGGAAGAACAATGCCGGAACAGATGCCATCAAAGCAGTGAAGAACCCATTGAGCTTTCCCAAGATATTGCAGTACAGCACCGTATTCTGGAATATCGAAAGACCTATGAAGAACACAATCATAAGCGGCATATAAGGCCACACCGACATCACAAGCCTTTTAACGGTGAACGTATTGAACGAGACTCCATAGAACATCATGTCAGAAGAGAAGAAATACTTGCAGATGAATATCATCATGTATGAAATGAAAGATACGAACAACGCAAGAAGAATCGTTTTGCCTAAAACGACTTTCGGTATGGCAACACCCATGCGAACCAGATTATACTCATTGCTGGACGCATAGAACCTGTACCAAAGATAAAACACGACAAGAAGGAAGATTCCGCAAACGAAAAGCCAGCTGGAAATAGCGAATGTCTCACGCTGTGAGATCGCCTCCCTGAACGCCGAATATCCGAAACCAGCAAGCCTCATATATGTGCAAATCATGAACACGACCGACACGAATGCGGCAGCCCAGAACCAGATAAGCCCCTTGTAATCGTAATTCTTTATCCGCATGGGGAACACCATATAATCCTCGTCCGTATCGTTAAGAATCGACACATCAGCGAAAAACTGGGTCCTTGACATCAATACGCTTATCGACATGGCAAAAAGCATCAGGCCAACGATCGAAAGCAAGCCGAATACGAGGCTATACAGCCACAACTGGCCGGTTACCGTTCCTGTCTGGGTTCCATACGCCTCTGCAAAGAAATTGCAAGCGTCTCTTATCACCAACGGAGAATAATATATATCCGCCCTTGAAGCCCTTTCGACATATATCACCCTTATGGCGCCGTTATCCCTGTTTCCATACCTATGTATGGTATTTATGGCATCTGCGGATTGCGCAGGAAGCCTGCTGGGATCCCTTCCGAAATTCAAAAAGGATATGGCATCGAAGCTCTCCGCAAAAGTCGGTGCGAAAGCCTCAGGTTTCCCATCACTTGTCCTTATATCGCGATGATGAGACAAATCATCATACTTCGCGCTAATCACACCGACATGCCTGCCCTCATACAAATTGGCATATGCGCTTCCACGCATGAAGATCGGATCGGCGCCTACATAGAGCACTGATGAGAAAAGCCTGTCGGAACCGTTGTTATCATCCAATATGGCTTTATTGATCATATCGCCAGCGTATTTGGTGAATCCGACTACGCCTATTCTAGTACTATCAATATAGGATATTCCCGACAAGTATTGCGCGGCATCGTTTATGCTCAAATATTCCGGAGTGTCGGAATTGATTTCCGTCTCACCATGCCCCTGATTATCAATTGCCATCACAATCAAGCCTTTCTTCGCCAGTTCCATTGCAGCAAAATCCAGCTTCTCCTTGTTCTCGAACTCACCGGCAACCATAATCACAGCAGGCTTCTTCTCCCCATCAGCGACCGAGCCCGACTTATACATGACGGCAGTAATCAAATTCCCCGAAGGATTTTCAAAGCGTATCTCACGCGTGCTCAGATTTCCAATCGTTTTCGTCAAAAAAGACGAAAGAAACGATCCGGCAATCATGAACAAAAGCCCCAAAGCAAGAATGATCTTTGCCCGCTTCGCTTCAGCTTCTCTCTTCATACCTGCAATCTCCTTACAATCACATTACTTGTTATAACAATTGCACTTGTCTGAGAACAGCCTGACATTGACAAATGTTCTTGATTTCCTTGAAAAAGACAACAAGGTCGTACAGGAATAATTGTTTATGCATGTTTGGCAGATATTACCGCGAGAGACATCCTTCTCGTGTTCAAGTCTCTCAAAATTCCTCAAATCAGTGCTTTCATACTGACCATCATCCGTGTTGATTAGATAGTTTCCATCATAAGTATTGATCATAGATAAATAACTACAGCGAATATTGGAGATGATCGGGATCGAACCGACTACCTATTGAATGCCATTCAATCGCTCTAGCCAAGTGAGCTACATCCCCAAAACAACGGATGCGGAAAACGCATCCGTCGGTATTTTGCGAGGAATCACACCCCGCCATATCTTATATTTTAGAAATTATGCTTCTTATAATCAAATTTTCCATCCTTCGCATCAAGAAGGTTCTTCTCCAAAGTCCTCAAACAATCGGAAAGTTCAGACGGAAGATCATCCTTGAACTTCGGGTAATGATTAAGCCTGATATCCTGCGCTTCCTTGAGCCAACCCTCAACATCAACGCTAAGAAGCTTAGCCATATCCTCGGCAGAAACCCCTTCCGGCCTATCAATGGCATCAACGGACGGCATGACGCCAATAGGAGTATCAACCGCATCAGCAACACCGTCGCAGCAATCGAATATCCATTTGAGAACCCTGCTGTTCTCACCATATCCCGGCCACAGCCACCTTCCATCCTCGTCCTTTCTGAACCAGTTGACAAAAAAGATGTTCGGAAGCTTCGCATTAGGCGTCTTGCCAACATCGATCCAATGCTGGAAATACTTAGCCATATTATATCCGCAGAACGGAAGCATTGCAAACGGATCGCGCCTTATGGTTCCGGCTTTGACATCCAATGTAGCAGCCGTCACCTCCGAACCGACAATCGACCCAAGGAACACACCATGATTCCAATCCCTTGCCATATGCACAAGAGGAATAGTAGAAGGCCTTCTTCCACCGAACAGAATGGCAGAAATAGGAACGCCATTCGGATCATCCCACTCCTTCGCAATCGTCGGGCACTGACCCGCAGGAGCCGTAAACCTTGAATTCGGATGAGCCGCAGGCTTCTGCGTCTTATCGCCTTTCTTCTGAACCCAATCGTTGCCTTGCCAATCAACAAGCTTTCCAGGAGCATCATATCCGATGCCTTCCCACCAGACATCACCATCTTCCGTAAGGGCGACATTGGTGAATATCGTGTTGCTTGATGCCGCTATAAGCGCATTCTTATTTGAACTCGCAGAAGTTCCCGGAGCGACTCCGAAGAATCCGCTTTCCGGATTTATCGCATAAAGCCTACCGTCGTCAGCAAACCTCATCCACGCTATATCATCGCCAACCGTTTCAACTTTCCAACCGGGAATGGTCGGAATGAGCATCGCCAGATTGGTCTTGCCGCAAGCCGATGGAAAAGCCGCAGCTATGAACTTGCTGTTACCGGAAGGATTCGTTATCTTAAGGATAAGCATATGCTCCGCAAGCCAGCCCTCATCTCTTGCAAGCACTGTAGCAATCCTAAGCGCAAGACACTTCTTTCCCAGAAGCGCATTTCCGCCGTATCCGGATCCATATGACCAGATCTGCCTCTTTTCCGGGAACTGAGCGATATACTTCTCCTCCATAGGAGCGCACGGCCACTTGCCGTTATCCTTTTCCCCGTCCCTCAACGGCTTTCCAACGGAATGGAAGCATGGAACAAACTCCGCTCCGTCATTCAGCATATCAAGAACCTTGGTGCCAACCCTTGTCATTATATGCATATTGCATACGACATAAGCCGAGTCAGTGATTTCAACGCCAAGCTTCGAATACGGCGAACCAACAGGTCCCATGCAAAACGGAATCACATACATTGTTCTTCCATTCATGCAGCCCTTGGCAAGACCATCAAGCGTAACTCTGAGTTCTTTCGGATCAATCCAATTATTCGTAGGACCCGCATCACTCTTCTTTTCGCTTGCGATGAATGTCCTCTTCTCAACACGAGCCACATCGCTAGGATCCGACCTGAAAAGATAGCTATTGGGTTTCTTCATGTCATTAAGCTTTATGGCAAGACCATCAGCCACACACTTGCCCATAAGGCTATCATATTCTTCAGAACTTCCGTCACACACGAACACATCATCCGGGGCGCACAGCTCCCTTATCTGCTCAATCCATGACAAAAGCTTGTCGTTTTTGATATCACTAATATTCATACTAGTCCTCTCAAGTTTTTCATTCTACTATATTTTTTTTTATTTTGCAATTTTTTAGCCAAAAAAGACGCTTAAGGGCACTTCTAAAAACCTCGGAGTCCGAACCTGCCTGACACCTTTCCGGCCATAAAACCGGCAAAAAGCCTCGAGAACGGTCAGCATTCCTGTTTTCCTTTTCTTCTCGGAAAGGAAAATTGCCGTTTTTCCGTCTCGAAAATCCGCAGGCATTTTCAAGCAGCAGGTTTTTGGAGATGCCCTTAACGGATTCGGACTCCAGAGTTTTCCAAAAAACGCTCCAAAGCAAAAACAGCATAACATCCGAACCCGGCCGCAAACCATATCAGAGCGCATGGCTGATATGCGAAAACATCGCTTTCGTGAAAAAGTAAAAAAGCGCAGATGAAGCCATTATGGAATCTATATTGTCGAGCATGCCTCCGCGTCCGGGTATGACATTACCGGAATCCTTTATATGCCCGCAACGCTTGAACACGCTCTCTATGATATCGCCAATATCACTCGCCAAAGCAGTCATGAGTGAAAGGCCTATAACGACATAAGGGCTCCCAAAATACGCGCCTACACTCGGAAACACCCTAACATAAACACACCCAAGCAACGGCGTAAGAGCAAATCCAGCGATATAGCCCGCAAGACTCTTATTGGGGCTTGCCTTGACATACCCTCGATTGCCTTTTCCGAAAAGCATTCCGAAAACATAGCAAAACACATCGTTTGAAAACACAAGCACAAGCATGAAAAAGAAAATCAGATTCCCATTCTCATTCAAGTTCATAATCTCAGGCCATATCATGAGAAATGAATTCGGATAAACCACCAGAAGAATTGTCCTGGCTACCCTGCGAACCGAATCGCGATACGGCGGATCATCCGAAGATCCGGCAAAGATCTCCACAAGAAAAATCACGACAATCATCGAATACAGAGCGAAAAAACCCAGTCCCTCGTATCCTCCTCCAAGATAGATTCCCACCCAATCAATCACGACCAAAAGCGGCGGAAGCCAAAAAGGGAGAAGCCTTCTCTCTCCGATTGAAAACAATATGCCATCCATCTCCTTGCTGGCGCGCAACGCAACCGCAAACACGATCGCTGATGGAATCAGGCAATTGCAATGATTCAAATAATATAAAACGCAGAATATCAGCGGCGGAAAAACCACGCATGTCGCTATTCTGCCCAATAAATTCCTCTTATCCATTCCGTTCCCCGAACAAACCTCGCCTTCAAATTACGGCTACCACAATATGTAGCGTGTGGTCGGACCTGAAGAAATCACGGACCGCTGATATGCGCCATATATTCCGAAGCTTCCGCATGCGGACGCCATATCCGAAAGCGACAACCGCATCGAAGCCAAAGCACCGTCGGAAAGCGGAGTTCCATAAACGACAGTCCCCGGCTCAAGCGAGCAGAACACGCCGCCCGCCGGCGTTCTCGACGATGGAGTCGTACAAAAAACATTATTGCTGTGGGTCCAGCCCATCGCCCTAGTCAAAAGAAACCCCGTAAAAAGCGAATGGGCCTCGTCATTGAAACCGTCCACAATCCCACCGTCATCAGCATAGCTCTGCTTTGCCGCCGGAGCAGCAAAAATCCCGCTGACATTAGTAGTTTTCGCCAAATGCGAAAAATCAGCCGCATAAGCGGTGTCAGAACCGATATCATATGCAGGATCATCAATCCTTTCCCCGTTTTCCGATATCACTCCGACGATATGTCCGGAATGACATGAATCGCATATCAAGGCGACCTGACAAGGCAGCTCTTTCAAAATATTCACAAAATCCGCATTCTTGAATCTGACATACGAAGGATCATTCAAATACACCCCACCATTACCATAGTCCGGCAATATGAAAGCCCCCGTGGATTCGTAAGAGTACTCCTTTGAAGAACTTGGAGCAGAGCCATGACCGGAATAGAACACCACCAGAAGGTCATCCTCGTTAAGCTTGTCATAATATTCGCTGCCTGTCGCAAAGCTCCTGAGCAATGCCGTTATGTTTCCAACTGTAGGAGCGTAATCGCTCGCAGGATCAGTATAGACATATTTGGCGCTGTTGCCATCTTTAGATGGCACCCTTTCATCAAGCATCAGAAAAAGCCTGTTGCTGATGCCCTTCACATCCAATGCCTTCTTATAGTACAAGCAAAATTCCTTGGCATCATTTGTGGTTGCCGGCAGATACATAAGACTGCTTCCACACCCGTAATTGCAAGCGATTCCCACAATATACACCTTTGCGTTCCTGCCCATTGAAAACGAACAGGAAGCAGACAATGCAAGAAAAGCCAGCAAAGCCAAAAACACATGAAGCCTTTTCAAGAAACGCAAAACCATAATCCTAATCCCAATCCCAAAACCTATTCCGCCCGCTTCACGGAATCGCCAACTGACACACCAAAACCAAGCCCTATGCCGAATTCATTCGAATATGACCCGCGGATATACTCGAAATATGCCTTCAGATACCCTTTGAACCTACCGTTTGCCGCCTCAATCAGCCAAACTCCAGCGCCAGCATCAGCTCCCAAAACAAGATACGAGCCAAAACTATCCGAATAGAACGCGCCGCCTACGATGAAATCAGCAAAAACAAACCATGAATTTGAAAACGAGAAATCCGGTCCGACCTTAAATGTCAAAAACGTCCTCTGGCGCATAACATCAAACAAATCATTTGTGGATGCGACATCGTGAATGAAGCTAAGCTTCACAGCCAATGCGAAAAGCACGGAAAAACAGTTCTTTTCAACGAGCTCCTCCTCGATTTGAAATTGATGAAACCTCATCGGCCTAGTACCATCACCACGCCCCTGAACCGCATCAACCAAATTGTATTTCGGACCCGCTTCAATGCCGATCCTCCCATAACTCAAACCTCCGGCGAAAGCGCAGACCGAAACAACAGACAACAGACACATCAGAAGCAATTTTCGCATCATCATGAAATTATAACTTGTTTTCCGCACTATTTTCAAGAGCAATACGAAAAGCCGCCATCTGGAAAACTGTGCGGATTTCAAAAGCGAGAACTACTGACCCAAAACCCTTAGAAGCTCCTCCATTCCTGCGGATTGCGACAGCGCCACATCACCAGCTATCATCCGCTGAAGCTCCTTTTTCTTCTGATCAGCCGACATCACCTCAGCCTCAACAACCGTACGACCGCCCTTCATCTTCTTCCAAACGCGGACATTGCAATCGGCTTTCGCCGCCACAATCGCCTGGTGCGTCACGGCGATTATCTGGTTGTTCGCCGACAAGTCCTTCAAATATTGAGCCAGATTGCTTGCGGACTGACCGCCCAATCCCGCATCTATCTCATCAAAAATCTCACACTCCGATCCGCTGCCGCCTACAGCGCAAAGCATCGCGAGGAATATCCTTGACATCTCACCGCCGGAAACCACCTCGTTCAACGGAACGCTGCCTTTCCCCTTATTCACGCATATGAAAAACTCAGCTGAAGATCCGGATTGAGCATCACGGCTTTTTTCCAACCTTATCTCAAAGCGAGCATCCTTCATGGATAACCTACCTAAAATGCCATCAACCGTTTTCTCAGCCTCAATCCTTTTAGCATCCCTTTTGGAATCCAATGAATCCTGTTTGGCCAGAATATCCGCCTCAAGCAATTCGGCTTCCCGCTCAACCTTTCTCAACTTGGCATCGGAATCGGATATCATTTCAAGCTTATTCTGAGCTTCCGACTTGAAAGCAAGTACGCTTTCAAGAGTTCCTCCGTATTTGCGCTTCAATCGCGAAAGCGCATCCTGACGATTAACAAGAGATTCGGGAGATGAATCATCGGATTGCAGCTCCTCATAATGCTTCCTTATGATCTCAGCCACTTCCTCAGCCTCTGCGGACAGATTGCATATCCTATCGCAAATGCGCGAAACCGATTCATCCTTTCTCATTATGCTTTCATAATCCAAAGATACGATTCTTATTGAATTGACAACTGATGCGGGGCCGTGAGAGAAAACATCGTGAGCATGCTTCGCCCCGGCAAGCACGGATTCCCGATCCCTGAGGCTCTTAAGTTTAGCGCGTATCTGCTCATCCTCATTCGGAACTATTCCAGCGGCGCTTATTTCAGAAACAGCATGCTCCAGGTATTCCTTGTCATCAAGACTTTTCTCCAGCGCCCGGCGTTCCATTTCCATTTTGCACAATAACGACACGTAATCGCTCCTGAGCCTCTTGAGATTCTCGCATTCGCGGACCGTTCCGGAAAAGGAATCCAAATATTGCAAAGCATAGCCCTTTTCAAGAATCCTGGCTTCATCGCGCTGGAAATTCTGAGCGATAAGCAAAGACAGCATCTTATTGAAAACCGCCGCCGGCTTGCGGTAGCCCTGCACGAAAGAAGACATCCTGCCGGAACCGAAAACGCGTTCGAAAATAATCTCTCCGGATTCGAGTTCAATGGAATTGTCCTCAAAAAGCGAAATCAGCTCAGGCGTTGCAACATCGTTGCGAATGCTTATCACCGCGGATAATCTCACATCACGTTCGGAATCAAAACGCCAATCAGGCTCAATCTTTCCGGTTCTCAAAGAGTTCAAAGCCTTAAGTATCATGCTCTTTCCGCTTCCAGACTCGCCGGTTATGCAACAAAACGAACCATCAAAATCCAAACGCACCTTGTCGATAAGAATAAAGTTGTCTATTTCAAGTCTTTTCAGCATCTGATCCGCCTAAGCGCGGCTATTAGCCTTCGATTTCCTGATCCGTTCCAACTCCTCCAAAAAGGCAATGCTGTTTTCCAACGCCGCTTTTCTGTTTCTTGATTCCAATTCGTCAAATAATTCCAAAAGCCGAACCGCATCATCGGACAATCTTGATCCTTCGCGACCACTACCACCCTTATGCCTATCAAGAAGAACTATCGAAAGAGTCTGCTCGGTACGTTTTATCATCCGCATCGCCTTGGTATACGAAAGACCCAGATCAGCGCAAGCCTCATTCACGCTATTGGAAGATGATATCTTCCTGAGAAGCGCGGCAATGCCTTTTCCAAACACCCTCTCAAAGCACCCATTTGGCGCTAAAGCATATATGAAAGTATCGTTCGCTACCTTGTATCCGTCAAAAACGGCCGTCATTTTCGCTTGCCTTTGGAGCTGGCGACCCTGCTTAAAACCATCGCAGAGACATTCGCATCGTATCCGCTCGAAAACGAATCACGCCTGGCGCGCTTCTCCATCCATATCGCACCGGTAGGGCATTTCACAACACACTGTCCGCATCCGATGCATTTGCCGTCATCATACGCTACTTTTCCACAATTCAAGCATCTGGATGATTCAAGTTTGGCCTGATCCTCAGTATATGTCTTCTTTCCAAGAGAAAAGTTCCTTCTATTCATATACTTCTTCTCATAATCAGCATTGATTCTTTGAATGCGGACATAGTCAATTGTCTGATAATTAACCGCATCCTTATTCACAGGGCTATAGTTCCCCTTCCTTCTTCCAGCAACCAGATTCTGACCTTGCCTCAAATACCTATGTATCGATTCTGCCGCCAACCTGCCCTCATTTATCGAATCGGCTGCTCCGAATTCGCCTTCGGCCATATCTCCTGCAACGAAAACCCCCGGCGCTGATGTTTCAAGCGTCCTCTCGTTTATAATAGGCAGATCATTTTCAGGATTGACCTCCACTCCGAACTGCTTGTCCAAGCCACGCCAATCAACCTTCTGCTGTCCGGCATAAATCAAAGTAGCGCACTCAATGGTCCGTGTATCCTCATCATCATAAGCATCATCATCGTCGTCTTCCTCATCACTGCGACTGATATCATATGGATTCTTACGAACTATCTTCTTAAAAACCGCTGCGCTTACCCTTCCATCAGTATTAAGGACTTCACTTATAGCCCACCCATTCGCTATCTCGACGCCTTCGGATTCGGTGTTCAGGATCTCTTCCAGCTCCATATCGATTTCCTCACGGCGACAATTGGTAAAAAGGAAAACATCATTACCGCTTTTTCTGATTATGCTCCGCGCAATGCTGAAAGCGACTATTCCATCACCAACAATTACAACAGCGCCCTTATGCGTTGTGATCTCATTCATATTCAGCTTGCGCAAATAGTCCATTCCAGTATATATGCCATCAGCATCATTGCCGACAGCAGGCATGATCTCACCCTTCTGCATCCCTATCGCTATGAGAAATGCTCTGAATCCAGCGTTTCTCAGCTCATCTATGGTTATGTCCTCGCCCACACTGATGCCGCACCTGATCTCAACGCCCATCCTTTCAAGTTTCAGAATCTCTTGCTCAACAACATCCCTTTTTATTCGGTATGCGGGAACATGAGTCGCCAAAGCCCCGCCGGGAATCCTCTGCTTCTCAAAAATCACAGGCCTGTATCCTTTCTTCGCAAGAAAGTAAGCGCACGACATCCCAGCCACTCCAGAACCTATGATCGCTATCCTGTCATCATAAGTCCCTCCGCCGATCTTTTGCGTGTTAGGCAATGGATATGTTCCCGAACACTTTTCGCTGAGAAACCTCTCGACATCCTTTATAGCGACAGGCTCATCCATCCTGAATCTCAAGCAATTCCTTTCGGATTTGCAAACGCAAAGCAAAGAAGTGATCGATGGAAACGGGTTGTTTTCAAGCATAAGCCCATACGCCTTTTCATATTCACCAGCCTTTGTCAGCTCCAAAAACGATTGGATCGGCATCTGAAGTCTGCAAAAGGAAATGCAAGGGGAAGTCCCTGACTTGTCGCATTCCTCGAAGCTATCACGATAATCGATATGCTCCGCTTCGTTTTCCCTCCTGCGCTTAGGTAATAATATCTTATGAATATCCGCCATGGAAAAGCGGCTGGACATGCGAAGCGCATTCGTAGGACATTTCTTCATGCACTCCTTGCATGCAATGCAATCGCTTTCGCTATATCCTGCAATGAAATTCGACGCAACAGACGCATATGTGCCGCGGCTTATCGCACCCCGCAACCCGAAACAAGTCGAATACTTGGATGTGCATATGGTTAGCGCCCTGCCACGGCCATATGTATTCACCAGCACATGAAGATACCCGGCAGCATCGGTCTTTCTAATGAAATCAAAAGCCTCCTGCCTTGAAATCTCACGCCCGCGACATGTTTCTATATAATACTCCGCCATCCTGTCCAAATGAAGACATTTGCCATCCTCTATGAACCCGTCACCTTCGCAAGTGAGACGCCTGGCAACCGCACAAGCGCATGACGAGAGGCAGAACCTGTTCGCCTTGTTCAAATAAAACGATATCTTCTCGTACTTGCTGACAATTCCATCATCATCAGAAATGCCTTCAGCGGATTCATCAGAACCATCAGATTCATCAGGCTCGTCGTCATCGTCGTCATCCTGCGTACCGATGCGCACCGCAGCCGCAGAAGAATCGATCGAAACCGAATCCTGAACAGGCAGAACGCGCACCATCCCAGTTCCAACAGCACGGTTATCGGGAAACATGTCATCCAGTTTGGCCGCATATTTGTCATAAAGCTCCCCAAGTTCCGGATGATTCGCAACAACAGTCTTATTAGTAAGGACATTCATCATCGTTGCCGGGAAGAACGCGTCCATATAATATTTTCTCGTGCCGTCATCCATCCATGTCGAGAAAAGCCCCAATTCAGCGAGATCATTCGCAACCCTGGTCACTTCCTCAATGGTATATCCAGATTTTCTGGACAGGACGGAAACCGTTCTTTCCTTCCTCAAACCAGCCGCCAAGGCAACATCAGCCTGCTTTTCAGTAAGAAGTATGGATAGAATCCTATACTCATACGATTCCGCATTTATCCGATAGTATCTTGACAGCTTTCCGCTAAACAACTTGGAAAGACGAATGATCTTCTTCCTCAACACTTGAAACCACCTTCCCGCGCATTTCTGAACGGCGCTCCTGAAACCCCAATATCCTGATTCTCAAGCATCTGCAGACATAAGGTTTCGAAACTGCCTTAAAAAAAGGAGTCCCGCCATCGGCAGTGACTCCTTATCGTAAGCATAATAATGTTTTTAGGACATGCAAACGCACCGAATGAAACGCAGATATTACTTGTGCTTATGCCTGTTCTTTCTCAATTTCTTCTTTCTCTTATGAGTGGCTATCTTATGCTTCTTTCTTTTTCTTCCGCAAGGCACCTTTCACATTCTCCTTTTCATGATAATGAAACAGATTTGATATAACTTTTTTATTTTCCTTTTTTTCTTTTGATTTGTCAATTTTTCAACAAAACGATGCAAGCGCCCGATCACAATCGCCCTTCCTCAACGCTTTCAAAAGAAAATTCGCCGGTATTGAGGTTGCCCTTGAAGCCGGTTCCTCTTATAACAGTGCCTTCCCACTCCAATGAAACGTTTTTCGGACTCTCAAGCATCTTGGAATACTTGCCCCAAACAATCTCATCAGCTTGAATCCTGTTCGCCATCGGCGGCGGATTCTCCTCGTTCGCATTGCTTGCGTTTTTATCCGATGCCCCGTTCATGCTCGCATTCGCGTCTTCGCCCGGATTTTCATTCGCAGGCGCATCCGCAATAGAATTTCCGGCCGCGTTGCCATCAGCATCACCTGACAAACCTATATCATCCATCTCCTGATTGTCCGGTTGCGAATCCGCAAGAATGCTATCAACACCAGACTCGGAAACCTCAACTGCAGGCTTAGAAGCGTTGTCGCCATCATCATCGTCGTCATCAGGATATATGAAAAGCTCTACCCCATCAGCCAGATGAACGTCCTGATTCTTCGAATCCAAATTCAGATAACCTGCCGTTCCTGCAATTCCAACCCTGTCGCTATCCTTCTTGTTTTGACGGAATATTACATTTCTCATAACAACCGTATCCGTTTCGGAATAAAGCTCCAAAACCTCGGCATCTATCACAATCGGCTCCTGATCGGATTCCGAAATCACGCAATGGGTGGAATTAAGCCTTATATCGGGTTCCTCTTCCGAATCAGAAGAAGCGCCTCCATCACACGAGCAAATCAGAAAGCAAACGAAAAAGCAAGAAAGCGCAACCAAAAGCGCAAGCAACCGCGGTTTTCCAAAAAACCTCATAATCTGACAATCCTCGACAAATCCCTTCCGAATTGAATCATCTGCATATCCGGATCCAGACCGCTTCTAGTGATGCTCTCGGACTTCAGCAACAGGTATTCAGCTCGCAAGGACGCTTCAAAACTATAGTTTGCGGCAAAATCCTTCAGAAAATCCTTTTCAGCAGGATACCTAACCGTGATATCCCCTGAAATCAAATGCACTTTCCAAGGATCGCTCCCACGCTCTTTCATATTCTGAATATAAGACGATGCCCTACGAACATATCCGAGAAGAGAAAGAACCACAGAGGACAATCCTTTTTGAGTTCTATACGCTTTTTCAGCAGACATCAATGCTGGTCTGAGCCTTCGGTTCGCCACATGGGAAAACAGTTCTATGGAATCCTCTTCCTTATCAAAATCAAGAAAATCCGAGACATCCGCTTGAGAAATGCTGTTTCTTCCATTGCGGAGCAGAGACATCAGGTCAACGACACGCTTGCATGACATTTCTATCGCAGCCTTATCGTTATCCACCAAACCGAGAAGCTCCTCCACGGCATCAGCATCAATGACATATCCGAGTTTTCTGAATACAGAACGCACAAATTGAGGCTTCTGGCTTTCAAACATCAAGTAGAAAATGAATTTGTTGGCCGCAGGCGTCACGTTTTCAATGCGGGATGATATCCTGTTCTGTTCGCTCCTGAAAACAATCAAGCCATTGAAATCATTCGATTGAATGCTCTTGGCCAGCAGAGCGGCATCCTTGTCGGAAAGCATCTCCGCGCACTCCAATACGATAAAAAAAGAATCACCAAAGAGCGAAGGCGTTTCGATATCGGATATGGTTCTGGCAACATCATAAGAATCGAAAGCGAATCTCACATCGGCCTTTTCCACCAAACATGCGGAGCGCAACTGATTAATCTTCTCCTGCGCATCCTTCTTCTCCTCTCCAAGAACGATATAAACGTTTTTCACAGAATGCCAAACTACTTGTCGCGGGGTTTTATCTCCCTCTTCAGAATCTTATTATCCCCCGTATTGGCTTTTATCGCAAAATCGTATTCCATCTTATCAGTGCCGAATATAACTCTAAAAGCATCATCATCCTTGGTCCTTGTGAATTTGCAGCTATAGGTATATGCGGGCATTGCCTCTGTAGGAGACTTCAATTTCGCATCGCCCTTAATGACCTTGTTCAAAGCCCTTTCAGCATCAATGATCATATCAGTGTTCTTCAGGAAATCATATTTTTTGCCGGATACGACCTCATCCTCAAACAGCAACACCTTTCCTTCGCCTTTGTCACCGCTAACGAATATGCGCGAAACCGTGTCAATCTCCTTGGCATAAAAGATAAATACATAACCGGTTGCCTGCCTTTCAACACCTATGAGGAATGGCGTGAAATTAACCAGTCCGCAAGATTCCAACGCTATTGTCTTGGCTCTGAGATAATTAAATTCAGGGTTGTTGTATTTAGCCGGTATCCTAGTAGTAATCCATCTGCCGGAAACATAAGTTGAGCAGGAAACCAAAGACATGACAGCCAAACAGAACGCAAACGCGACAGAAACAAAAAATCCTTTGCGACCAATCTTTCCCATATCATTTTCAATTATAGTGTTTTATCAAGGTTTTTTCAAAAATCATCTCAAAAGAATACGAAAGCTATTTTGAACTAGAGCATTCTTCAAGAAACCGACAAATGCCACGCACGTTGGTACGCCGCGTGATGCATTTTTGAGAAAAAGCAGCAAATTTACGCCGCAATTCAAAAAATTCCGTCCGTTTTTTTGCAAAACAAACCAAAAAATGCTATCATTAATAAACATTGGTTGCACGGGCCCGTAGTTCAGTGGTATAACATGGCTTTCGCATAGCTAAGACGCCGGTTCGACTCCGGTCGGGTCCATAATGCAAGACCATCCCAAAGATCAATTTTCTCCGCTTCTTTCAAATCTGAAGATCATAGATACGCTCTCTGGACAGCGAATTTTCCATAGCAGTATCGCTTTCCACAGCTTTACCCCATCAGTCACCTGTCAGTTTGCATTTGAAACATATTCATTGGCTGTTTTCTCGCTTAAGCTGCAACAACCACGCTTAATTCCATCAGAGAATTCTAATATTCTCAACCATTTGCCATAAAAACCTCCCTCACACAAGTGACAAAACCGCATTTTCGCTCCTTTATCCTTCAGGAGGAAAACATGGTTTATTTGAACTTTGCCGTCATAGAAGGCAATATAACAAGAGATGCCGAGGTGCGTCATGTAACCGAAGGCAATAGCGTCACCGCTTTCACAATCGCAAACAATGAAAGTTTCATGAACTCAAAGAACGAGGAAGTAAGCAAAGCGAACTTCATTCATGTGGAGATATGGGGCGAATCGTTTGCGCAAAAAGTTTCTCCGCACCTGAAAAAAGGGATATCAGTCAGAGTCTACGGTAAAATAAGAAGCGATTTTTGGATATCGGACGACGGAACCAAAAAAGAACGGGTGTTCATCAGAGGAACCAATCTGGACTTCGTGAATTATTCCAAAGCAAACGGAAAATCCGCGAACTTTAAGCAGGATGACGACAGCATTGACGATACGGTAGTATTAAAGACGATAGATGATCTTGTACCTTGAGGATTTTTGAATTCATTTCAAAATGCTGCAGGCAGCGCAGACATACGGATTTTAGAAACGCAGTCGTGCTCAAACCTTTTGGCTATGCCTGAAAATTTAGCTAGCAGGACATAGCCAATCTTTCAAAAACACCCCACTGCCCCAAAGAAAATCAAACATCGCCTTTCTTAACGACAGAACCTTCCGGAACAGAATGAGCCAACCACACATTAGCGCCAACTACGCTATTGCTTCCGACTGTCGTATCACCGCCCAAAATCGTCGCACCGGCATAAATCACGCAATTGTCGCCTATGTTCGGATGACGCTTGATCCCTTTTACAGGATTGCCATCCGCCTGCAGCTCAAACTTTCTCGCCCCAAGCGTAACATGCTGATATAGCACCACTCCATCTCCGATCACCGTAGTTTCGCCTATTACGACGCCGGAACCGTGATCGATGAAAAAGCTTCTTCCTATCGTAGCACCCGGATGTATGTCTATTCCCGTATGACGATGAGCATATTCAGTGAGAAGGCGCGGCAGGTATTCGATATTCATAAGATAAAGCTCATGCGCGATTCTGAATATCATCACTGCCCTAAAGCCGGGATAGCACAATATCGCCTCATCAACGCTTGTACACGCCGGATCCTTTTCATAACAGCTCTCAGCATCCGTTTCAAGAATCTCGAAGATATCCGGAATTTTGCTGAGAAATCTTTCGGAAAGGCTAGCTGCCTCATCCCTGCATTTCCCCAAATAGAAAAGAAGATTCGACAAATGAAGGAAAATTCTGCTTACAAACGAACTTCTCCTGAGAAAATCGATCTGCTCGCTATTTCCACATTCGTCATTATCAAATACAAGCGGAAACATAGCCTGCGAACAGCTATCTATGAACTTCACAATCTCCGAATCAAGATTCGAATGGAACCTCTTCAAGCTGTGCTTCTTCCTGTCAATTATCCCCTTGCTGACATCCTCAATCGTCTGAAGGTACTTGTTGGTAATGTCCGACATCCGATGCCTACCCGCTCGGCTTTCCCTTATCAAGAATTATCGTGCAAGTCACACCTTCGATCTTGCCGTTCGCATCAAGCCTGTTATCAAGATCAATGGATCCATTGCGGGCATTCAGGAACTGCTTGCTTATCGACAAGCCGATTCCGGTTCCGACGTTCTTTGTGGTAAAGAACGGATTGAACAGCCTTATCTTATCACTGTCCTTGATTCCGGTTCCATAATCCATGATCTCAACTTTGATCTTGCTGTTATTCTGAATCGAACTGACATTGATTATGACTTTACACGTACCCTTTTCAATCTGGCTGTCGATTGCGTTTTGAATGACGTTTATTATTATGCTTCTAAGCCTCGTCTTATCGAAATGCACATACGACGCCTCATCGGAGATATAATAATTCGCCGTAATTATGCCAGGCTTGAAATAGCCCACTTCCTCCCTCATGAAATCAAGGAAATTGATAAGCTCTATGCTTCCAACCGGATCAGCCATGAATTCCCTTATCCTATCGGTAAGACTCACAATCCTTTTGCCTTCAGTCTTTATGACTTCATATTCCTCCGCCTGATCAGGATGCAGTCTCTCAAGCAATGAAACCTGCATCATGATTGCAGCTACCGGATTTTTTATTTCATGCGCGAGCCTTCTTGTAGCGGAGCCAAGAGATACCAAATCGTTCCTCTGCTTCAAATCATCGCGCATCTGGGAGAATTTGTTATAGACATACATTATCAGGAACATGAGGAATATCAGGAAAACTATCCCCGTATCCCTTTGAAGCCTCAGGCGAAACAGATCATCCGCATACGCCTTGTTCATCAATCTGACATAATAATACCCACCATCAAGATCCTTGCTGAAATCTATGAGGGATTTGACTATGAATTCCGGATTATCACTTCTCTCCCACATGTTCTGCTGTGGTATTATCTCATTCCCATTAACCGCTTGAAGCTCGGAAAACGGCATGTTCTCCGTTGTGGAAACCAATATCCTTCTTGCTGAAGTATATGCAACGATAATGGAAATATGATTGTCCTCGAGATACTTGCTCCGTTCCTTGCGATATGCATCAGACCTCATGGAATAATACTCGCTCACATGCTTTGTAACTTTATTGTAGAAAAACAAATCCAAGTTGTTCCGCATGGCATGCACAGCATAGATCCATAGAACCGTAAGACCCATGATCATCGCAAAAATAGTCGCCTTGACTGCTATGGAATTTTGCGCAGCCCTTTTCTCGTCATCCTTTTTGCCCTTTGCTTTGGCAGGTTTCTTTTTCTTATCCATCTTATCGCTTATTGTTTGCCGAGCATTCTAAGAATCAGGGACACCGGAACACGGAAGTCATAATACCCTACGAACTTATCCACACTGCTCGGCCTGTATGTCGAAAGCATCCTTTTCATATCGATCTTTCTGCCATTATCCTTGGAATCCCTAATATACGCATCGCTCAAAAGCACATTCGTAGCGCGAAAAACATTCTCATCCTTCATCTCCATGATCCCGGACAAAAGATATTCGCTCTCGTTTTCCGAACGATCGAGCAACAGCATCACCGTCTCTACATTGCCATCCTTCAACACTTCGCTGATTTTCGCTCTCGGACTGATCCCATAAACGCCCATGCAACCGGACTGAAGCAGCAATGAAACGCTCTCAGGCATTATATTTTCCCTTTTTTTGATAAAAATATCAACTGCCTTCCGAAATCCTTCGCCGGATGTCGAGAACAGCATGACGCCGGAATTGACCAGATCAAAATACAAGTCCATCTCCCCCAATTTGGCCACAAAACATTCGACATCACCAACCTTTGTCGGCTTGCCATTGAGCTTGCTAGCCACTATGGAACGACCTATTATCGGAATATCTCCCTCAATAGCGCCATACTCGCAATCATCAGATCCGACAACAATCACATCGTACACGTATTTCGACAATTCGTCCCGAGAACCGCCGGAAATCTCGTCTATCAGGCCTTTGGACCTATCCACATTCAGATAGGCCACAATATCGCCCTCCCTGCCCACGGCCTTCAAAAGCTCCGTTCTGCCGTTCCTTATGTTGGGCGACAACCCGGAGCACGATGCGACCAATACGGCCGAAAAGACGACAAAAGCCAAAACGCCCTTCAATGCGAACCTCATCTTCCAATCTTCTCCAAACCGATAGTGACCTCACAGCCGCAGGAAATCGAAACAGGCTGCTCGGATGATTCCTCAATCACCTCATCGCAAAGAGTCTCTTTCTTCAAATATGATGAGAATTCCTCCATTATCTCCTTGAAACGGTCATCAGGGCAAACGCGAATTCTGATGTGATCGGCAACATCAAATCCAGCCTCCTTTCTCGCATTCTGAATCTCGCGCACCAAATCCCTGGCATCACCCTCGAGAACCAGCATCGGAGTGAGATTGTAATCAAGCCCTATGGTGATTCCGCCATCGGTCTCAACAAACACATTTTCCTTTTCGATCCTGCTCACCACCAGATCGTCCGATGAGATCTCTATTTCCCCGGCTTCCGGAACGCTGATGCTTATCTTTTCCGATGAGGACATGATAGCTGCGATATCGTCGCTCGAAAGCCGGCTTATCGCCTCAGCTGCGGCTTTCATCGATGATCCGAGCTTAGGGCCAAGCGATTTGAAATTCGCTTTTGCCGAATATGTTACGAGTTCGGACTCATCATCGGAAAATTCGATTTCCTTGACATTCACCTCCTCGCGGATTATGCTCTCCTGCGATTTCAAAACTGCAATATCATCCGCATTGCCGGAGATCACAAACATCTTGGCAAGAGGTTGGCGGACCCTTATTGATTTTTCGGATCTCAAATGCCGTGCCATCGACAGAACCTTCTGGACAAGCGCAGTCTGCCTTTCAAGAGCCTCGTCCCTGAACGACTTCTTGTATTTAGGGTAATCGCAAAGGTGAACGCTTATCGGATTCTGCTTTATTCTAAGATTGAGATAAATGTTCTCCGTTATGAACGGAACGAATGGAGCGGCTACTTTCAAGAAAGTGAACAGCACGTAATAAAGCGTTCGATACGCCTGCATCTTATCGCCATCGTTTTCGTTTTTCCAGAACCTTCTGCGGCTTTGTCTTATGTACCAATTGTTCAGGTCATCCAAAAACGCAAGAAGCTCATCGGTAGCATCCTCAATGTGATATGCATCCAAAGCGGATGTGACGGATTTCACAAGAAGCTGCGTTCTGGATATTATGAACCTGTCCAGTGGATTGGCAGCCTTGAACGGCTTCTGATATTTCTCGCTATCAGGTCTGAACTTGTCTATATTAGCATATGTTGTAAAAAACGAATATGCGTTCCAAAGCGGTATTATGAGATTCTTTATGCTATCCTTAACCAAATCCTCAGAGAACTTGAGATCCTCCGCCCTAGTAACCGGAGAATTCATAAGGGCAAACCTAAGAGCATCAGCTCCGTATTTATCTATTATCTCCATTGGGGATGTGAAATTCCTCAAGCTCTTCGACATCTTCTTTCCGTCCTTGTTAAGAACTATGCCATTGGTAACGACATTCTTATAGGAAGATGTTCCAAACAAGCCGACAGCAATCACAAAGAGGGTATAAAACCATCCGCGTGTCTGATCAAGCCCCTCGCAAATGAAATCGGACGGGAAGTTCTTTTCAAATTTAGCCTTGTTCTCAAACGGATAATGCTGCTGCGCATAAGGCATGCTGCCACTCTCGAACCAGCAGTCGAGAATATCAGGAATCCGGCGCATCCTGGTGCCATCCGGCGCATCCCATTCCAGCTTATCCACATAATGCTTATGCAAATCAACCACTTTCTGACCGCATTTGCTCTCCAGCTCTTTTATGGATCCTACCACTTCAACGTATTTTCCGCTTTCGCTCTTCCACACCGGAAGCGGATTGCCCCAGAATCTGTTTCTGGAAATGGCCCATTCCCTAGCGCCCTCTATCCATTTGCCGAATCTTCCGTCCTTCAAATGCTCTGGAATCCAATTCACCTTTCCATTAGCCTTGATCATCATCTTCTTGATCTTCGGCACATCAACAAAATAACAACTCGTAGCGCGATATATTATGGGTGCTCCCGTCCTGTAGCAAAAAGGATAATTGTGATTTATGCTCTCGCGCTTCACAAGCTTGCCCTCTTCCTTCAAGCGCTGCATTATGGCCTTATCCGCATCTTTGACGAAAACCCCCTCGTAATCAGGAACCTCCGAGGTGAAACAGCACGAATCATCTACAGGGCAGACCACAGGTATGTTCTTATATGGTTTCATAACCCTATAATCATCCTCGCCAAATCCGGGCGCCGTATGCACTATACCGGTTCCATCCTCATCCGTAACGTGATTTCCGGTCAGTACGAAGAACGCGCCCTTGCTCTCGAGATCCTTGAAATACGGGAAAAGCGGCTCATACCTCATTCCCGCCAATTGCGAGCCCGGAAATACCTCCAGCACCTCATAATCATCCTCTTTGGAATAATATGCCGAAATCCTGCCTTTGGAAAGAATATAGATGTTCCCATCGCTTTTGTCCCTGACCTTGGCGTATGTCATTTCAGGACCGACGCACAACGCCAGATTCGACGGCAATGTCCAAGGCGTGGTAGTCCAAGCCAAAAGATACGTATCATCCTGACCTCTAACCTTGAATCTGATGGTTATCGCAGGATCTGACACCATCTTATATCCGCCCTGATTGAACTCGAAGTTCGATAGCGGACATCCAAGCTGCGGAGAATATGGCAGTATGTTGAACCCTTCATAGATGAGACCCTTGTCATAAAGCGCTTTGAAGACAGCCCATATGGATTCCATATATGGAAGATCCATAGTCCTGTATCCGTTATCAAAGTCAACCCATCTGCCCATCCGTTCGATTTGCTCCTTCCATTCGGATGTGTATTTCAAGACTATGGACCTGCATTTCTCGTTATACTTATCGACTCCATAGGCTTCGATTTCCTTTTTAGAAGAGATGCCGAGCTCCTTCTTCATCTCATTCTCAACAGGAAGGCCATGACAATCCCATCCGAAGCCTCTCTCCACCCTATAGCCTTTCATCGTCTTATAGCGAGGTATTATATCCTTTATCGTTCCCGGAACGAAATGCCCATAATGAGGCAAGCCTGTAGCAAACGGAGGACCATCATAAAAAACGAATTCCCTATCGCGGGAACGCGCTCTAATGCTTTTCTTAAAAATGTTCTTCTTTTTCCAAAAATCCAGGATGTCCTTCTCCAAGGAAGGAAAATCCGCCTTCAAATCAACTTTTTTGAACATAATTTCTCTATTCTATAACTTTTAGTCAATTTCCTCAAAATAAAGGACGCTTCCAAAAATCCGCTGTCCGGAAAATGCCTGCGGATTTCAAACGATTATCAAACTTGAAAGGCACAAGCATGCCAAACTCCAGGATTTTTAAAAGCGCCTCATGAAAACTGCCAAACGAAGCATATCACTGGCAATCCAACCATCTGCCGAACATAGAGCCAAAGCGCTGCGCTGATGCGAATTTCAAGCGCAAACAACAGCAGCGCTATTGATTACACGGAAGACCTTGCCACGCGGAGTCCTCCATCACTCAAACTGTTTGCAGGAGCATAATTGCGCCTGTATACGACAGTATGGTCAGTGTTTCCAATATATCCGCCGCCTTTCTGAAGCTTATCCGTTCCGCTGCTTGGCCCCCTGTAATCCGTTTTGCCGCTTCCGCCATAATCCGCATACCAATCCCAGCACCATTCCCATACGTTTCCGCTCATGTCATACAAGCCATACCCATTAGAGTTCTTCTTGCCTACCTCATGAGTCTTGCCATTGCTGTTACCGCTATACCAATCAATCGTACCTTGGTCATTACTTCCAGCAAACGTAGTATATGAAGATGTCTGACCTCCAGTAGCCGCATATTCCCACTCCGTTTCCGTAGGAAGCCTGTATCCGTTCTTGGAAAAATCACAAGTGACATCATTTCCGCTTATAGTATAGCATTTATCAAATCCCTCAAGTTCGGAAAGCGCATTGCAGAAGCTCACAGCCTGATACCATGTCATGGAATCGGCAGGCTGATTACCGCTATTCTCACCCGATGCAGTGCCGCTCTTAGACGGATTGGAGTCCATCACAGTACTATACAAAGACCGATTAACCTCATATTTGGAAATGTAAAAAGGCGATAGCGTCGTTGTAATCGAACCATGCCCAAACGCATAGCTTCCGCCCTCGAGCCTGACCATCGCCCCCGACGAATACGAAGATATGGTAACGGACTTGGTTCCCTTAACGGAATCATCATATGTGCTGGTAGCGGTTATCGTCGCAGTGCCAGGCGCCACGCCCGTTACTATTCCATTCGCATCCACGCTTGCCACCGAAGAATCGCTAGTGGTCCATGTCACGCTGCCATACCCGGAAGGAGTGGACGATACGCTCGCTGCAAGCTGTCCCGACATTCCTCGAACCACCGATGAGCCTCCGGTTATCGTCACAGATGTCACATTAGGCAAAACCTCCACCGCCTTCGTTCCGCTCACACTCGTGTCATACGAGCTTGTCGCCGTTATGGTCACCGTTCCGAGAGAGACGGGCGTCACCACACCGGACGAGGAAACAGTCGCAATGGCAGGATCGCTGCTCGACCATGCCACGTTCTTCCAATCGCCGGCCGAGGACGGGATGGTCTGAGCCGTAGCCGACAAAGACAGCGTCGAACCCACTCTGACGGAGGAATCCCCGCTGACGGAAATGCTGCTGACGCTTGCGAGCACGCTTATCGGATACCCGTAGCTCTTCTCCGCATCCCAGCGGCTCGTCACGACGACGGACACGTCG
>CADBSO010000096.1 GCA_902797395.1 uncultured Spirochaetales bacterium | reverse complement strand
CGCTTTGGGGTGAAAAGCCTAATGCAGGATAAGGCTTCGTATCTTGCGTTGCTGCGCATCCGCGATTACGTTGTATGCCTATCCAAATGGTTTTGCGACCCAAAGCGCGCATATGCGGCGCATATCCGGCGATTGGATATGGCAGAATAAATGTATTCGGACATAGCCAAATTTTTTGATAAGGGCATTTCTAAGACCTGCTGTCTGGAGAAGCGCCTGTGATTTTCAGATTTGAAAGGCATAGGCGAAATCGGACTCTGAGGTTCTTAGGGATGCCCTTGAATTTTAGAGGTTTCTTCAAAACTTTTTCCTTCGTGCTGCTCGCTCTTTTGAGCCATGGAATAAATCCGATGGATTCTTCTCAAAAGCTTGCATATGCATACGGTATTTGCGGTTTTCTCGAAGAATGCCCTGATTCAAAATAGCTTCGCATCGTCTTGAAATGAGTTTTGAAAAAATCTTGGCTTTGTGCCTATCCAAATGGCTTTGCGACCCAAAGCGCGCATATGCGGCGCATATCCGGCGATTGGATATGGCAGAATAAACAATCGGTCATTCATTCGGACATAGCCAAAATCTTTTTATTTTGACTATAGTCGCCTGTTGTGACTTTATCAAGCGATTCTCTCGTTTTTAAAGTCGTTTGTCGTAAAAGTGCCATTTAAAAGGAGAAGAATTATGAGTAGAGCGGAATCTTCCCGTGAGAAGACAATTGCAAAAACCAGCGTCATAGGGATTGTCGCCAATGTGCTTCTTGCCGGATTCAAAGCTGTTATAGGTCTTATGACGAATTCCATTGCCATTACGCTTGATGCGGTGAATAATGTTTCCGATGCGGGCAGTTCCCTGATTACCATGATTGGCGCTAAGTTGGCTGGAAAGGCGCCTGACAAGAAACATCCGTTCGGATATGGCCGGATCGAATATTTGAGCGCTATGATCATTTCCGTAATCGTTCTGTATGCGGGAATCACATCGCTTGTGGAATCGGTAAAGCAGATAATTCATCCGGAAACGCCCGAATACAACATGGTTTCGCTGATTGTGATAGCTGTGGCGGTAGTGGTCAAGGTTTTGCTGGGACGCTATGTCAAAAGCGTTGGCGTGAAAGTTAATTCGGATTCGCTTGTCAACTCCGGAGAGGACGCTGTTCTGGATTCTATAATTTCCGCATCAACGCTGGTCGCCGCGGGGATTTTCCTGTATTTTCACATATCTTTGGAGGCTTGGTTTGGTGCGGTCATATCTCTGGTGATCATAAAATCCGGAATCGGAATGCTGCGCGAGACGATTTCCAGAATACTTGGAGAGCGCAATGATAAGGAGCTTGCCAAATCGATTCACGATACGATCCTCGCGTTTCCTGATGTGCGGGGCGCTTATGATCTTGTTTTGAACAATTACGGACCGGATACATGGAACGGCTCGATTCATATCGAGGTCCCGGATACGTATTCCGCGGATCGTTTGGATCAGCTGATTCGCGAAATTACCATGAAGGTCTTCAGAGAGCATAATGTTATCCTGACAGCGGTTGGCGTGTATTCGGTGAACACAAAGGACGAGCAGGTGATTTGCGTGAAGCGTCAGGTCGAGGATATCGTTTTCTCCCATGAGCATATCAGGCAGATGCATGGCTTCTATCTTCTGAAGGATAGGAAAATGATGCGTTTCGATATTGTCATCAGCTTTGATGCCAAGGATCGCAAGGCGTTGTATGATGAGGTGGTTTCGGATGTTCATAAGGCATTCCCGGATTATGAGCTTCAAGTTGCCATGGATACTGATTTTGCCGAGGAATAGGTTGCATCGTGAGAAAAACATACGTAACCACCATGCCCAATCACATAGGAGCTTTTTTGAAAGCAAGCGAATGCTTTGCCCAGCTGGGGATAAACATCACAAGAGTGAGCTATAACAAGGCGGTGGATTCGCACACTCTTTTCATAGATGCGGATGGAGATGCCGATAAGCTGGCGCGCGCTGATGTTCTTCTTTCCGAAATAGGGTATCTGCAAGCGCCTAGAAGCGAGGAAAGCATAGTGCTTTTGGAATTCTCGCTGTTCGATCAGCCGGGCAGCGTGACTCGGGTTCTAAGGCTTATCCAATCGTATGAGCTGAACATATCATATATAAGCTCTCAGGAGAATGGAACGGATTACCAGGCTTTTAAAATGGGGCTTCATGTGAGCAACGGAAAGCTGCTTGAGGATTTTTTGGCTAAGGCTCAGGAGATATGTCCTGTCCGGATTCTTGATTACAATCATTCCGAAAAGGTATATGACAACAGCATTTTCTATCAGTCATTCGTTTCCGATCTTGTGCGGCGCTTGGGTTTGTCCGAGGACAAGAGAAATGATTTGCTTGTCAACGCCAATATCATCATGCAGATGCTCGATGAGAAGGGACTCTCGCCATATAAGACTTTTGAAAGCATAGGGAGATTCGCGCGCTTGCTCGCGGTTTGCAGGGGAGATGCGTTTTCTCCTCGCATAACACGGCATAAGGTTGCTGATAATACCGAGGTGATACTCATAGAACCTCCATGCGGCAGCAATACGGCAATCATGGTCAGCTGTGGGGAAACGTTGTTTTTTGATTGCGGATACGCATTGTACCGTGATGAGATGACCAGGATATTCAAACGTCTTCTTCCTGATTTCGACAGCATGGTGAAAAGAGTATGCGTCACTCATGCGGATGTGGACCATTGCGGGCTTTTGCCGCTGTTCGATGAGATTATCGCAAGCGAGGAAACCAGCCGGTGTCTTCTTCTTGAGCATGGCGGTGAATACGGATATAGGGAACAAAACGAGCTCCACAGGCCTTATGTGAGCATATGCAAGATACTGACTTCATACGAGCCTCCTTGTCCGGATAAGGTCGTATCGAAATGGCATGCGCGAACTGATGCCATCCAGCCTTTGGAGCAAGTGGGTTTTTATGAATTCGGAGAGATGCGATTCGAGGTTTATGTCGGACGAGGCGGCCATTTGAAAGGGGAAACCGTTCTGATAGACTATTCGCATCGTGTTGTTTTTTCCGGTGACATATTCATAAATGTCCATGGACTTACCAGCGAGCAGGCGGAGTATAATCAATATGCTCCGGTTCTGATGACTTCGGTTGATACGGATCCGGTGCTTTGCGCCCTCGAACGAAAATCCATTTTGCAGCGGCTTGGAAAAGGGAATTGGCAGATTTTCGGAGCGCACGGCATGAAGAAGGATTATGATCCCTCCGAAAAAACGGATTAGCCCTTGCCAATGCCTTTCAGGTTTGGAATCCGCAGGCGCTTTCCAGGCAGCAGGTTTTTTGGAAATGCTCTTGAAAACTTTTGCAAGCAAGTGATAAAATAGATAACAGGATTTTTGAAGCTTCTTCCTTTGTGTTGTTTTCGCATCATTCTGGAATCGGTTTTGGAAAAGCCTTGCTGATTTTGATGGTGCTTCCAAAAACCTCGGAGTCCGATTTTCACCTTTGCCTTTCAGTTTTGAAAAAGCCTTCCTAAGTTATGAAATACAATCGTATTGAATGGTTTTCAGGCTGTTTTGTCTCTGAAATCCGCGGGTGTTTTTCGGGCTGCATGTTTTTGGAGGCGGTTTTTGAATCATTTGCGATTTCGGGAGGAATGTGAGCAATGTATGATTTGAATGGATTCATGAGGGAACTGGAGAAAAGGAATCCGGCTCAGGAAGAATATATTCAGGCTGTTAGGGAAGTGGTCGCTTCCGTAATAGATGTTGTCAATTCCAATGAAAGATATCTTAGGAATAAGATTCTGGACAGGATAGTCGAGCCGAATGCGATTCATGAGTTCAGAGTGGAGTGGGAGGATGATAATCATCAGGTTCAGGTAAATAGGGGCTGGAGAGTTCAGTTCAACAATGCCATCGGACCGTATAAGGGCGGAATAAGATTCCAGAAGAATGTGACTCTTGGCACTCTCAAATTCCTTGGATTCGAGCAGGTCTTCAAAAACAGCCTCACTTCGCTTCCGATGGGCGGCGCAAAGGGCGGTTCGGATTTTGATCCGACTGGAAAATCGGAAAGCGAGATCCGCCGCTTTTGCCAGTCATTTATGAGATGCATGTTTAAATACATTGGCCCTGAAATAGATATTCCTGCCGGCGATATGGGTGTCGGCGGCCGTGAAGTCGGATTCATGTTCGGCGAATGGAAGAGGCTGACATCGGAGCATGTGGGCGTCTTGACCGGCAAGAGCCTTGCATGCGGAGGATCTCTGATCCGACCCGAAGCGACTGGATTCGGTTCGCTGTATTTTGCGAATGAGATGCTTAAGCGCAATGGGGATTCGATTAAAGGCAAGACGGTTGCGGTCTCCGGTTTCGGAAATGTAGCGTGGGGCGCTGTTCTCAAAGCGAATGAGCTTGGCGCCAAGGTCGTTACCATTTCGGGTCCTGACGGATACGTATATGATGAGGACGGGATATCCGGAGACAAGATCGGATACATGCTTGAGATGAGGTCATCCAATCGGAATATCGTCGAGCCGTATGTGGAAAGATTCCCGTCTGCCAGGTTCTTCAGGGGCAAAAAACCTTGGGAGAGGAAGACGGACATAGCCATTCCATGCGCATGCCAGAATGAATTGGATATCAATGATGCGAAACAGCTTGTTTCAAATGGCGTCGGATATGTCGTTGAGACATCCAATATGGGTTGCGTAGCGGAGGCTGTGGATTTTTTCATAGGGAAAAGGATTCCATTTGCTCCGGGCAAGGCTGCGAATGCCGGAGGGGTATCGGTTTCCGGTCTTGAGATGACCCAGAACAGCATGAAATGTTCGTGGTCTGCCAAAGAGGTTGACGACAAGCTCAAAGCGATAATGGAGAATATCCATAAGGCTTGCGTTGAGAATGGGGCGGATGGCGATTATGTCAATTACGTCAAGGGCGCTAATATCGCCGGGTTCAGGAAAGTGGCTGATGCGATGTGCGACATGGGCTTTTGATTGCGCGAATCGGATTCGGATGGTGTTTTATGAAGCTTGCGGTTGATATAGGCAATAGCACGATTGCGTTGGGTTTTATTGATGATTCCGGCAGCGTCCGCGATTTCTTCAAGATCAGAAAGGATGAGGTGGAGGAGCAGCAGATGGCGTTCGAGCATGTGAATGCCGAATTGAAGTCGCGTTCGATTTCCTGCGAAAGCGTGGATATGGTATGCGTGTCTTCCGTTGTCCCCACCGTTACGGAGGCGTTTGAGGGGATATTGAGGCGGTTTTTCGGATGTCCGATAAGGAGATTGGAGCCCGGCATGTCATCGCTTGTCGATTGCAGCGGCGTAAGCAGCGAGCTCGGAGGCGACATATACGCCAAT
>CADBSO010000095.1 GCA_902797395.1 uncultured Spirochaetales bacterium | reverse complement strand
TCATGCTCTTGACTTCACTGCCAACCAATGCCAGCCCGCATTCGATAGTATCAACAATCTCATAATTGAAGAACGCCTTCTTGTTCCTCTGAAGAACCTTTATGCCATCGCTCTTCTTATCCTTTGACTTGCTATTCTTGCTTTCCTTACTTTTCGACATGATATATCAGATCTTCACCCCAAAATGCTCAAGCCTTCTGCGCTGGTAAGCGCAAACCCTCTCAATGCTCTCCTGCGCTATCTCCACCCCCACCGCCTCACGCAACCCCATATTGCGAACGAATGATAGGTACCTTCTCATTCCCGGCAGCAAAACAGGAAACTCATCAGCGCATTCCCTGCAAACAGGAGAGCTCATTCCAATATTATATCCCAATCTCTCATCCGATTCAAAATGCCTATCACATGACGGACAGCTCTCAAAATCCGAAGCAAAGCCCAATCCTACGAAAATCCTTTCCGCAAAATTCGCCAGAACCCTGATCTTATCCGCCCCCTCATCGAGCAAGTCAAAGCATTCGGAAGTCAAATCAAAAAAACCATCCGGACCCTTGGATGCGAAAAACGCCACAAGCTTCACAAAAGGCATCATGTCAAGAAACCTATCGACATCAAGGAGATTCCTGCGCACCTTCAGCGCCCTGACATCCTTAAGCGAGCAATACATGTCATTTTCGCGCCTATGAAGGTATATCACCCCCTCGGAATACAGTCGAAAAGCGTTCGTGCCGTTCTTGCGCGCCCTGTATTCCATCACATGCTCAAGACCATCCCTGGTCAGAAACGCATGAATGCAATCCTTTGTTCTGACAGATCTGGTGTTTATGAGTATGGCGTCCTTGCAGCAGTCGCGCTCAAATCCCGTGACAGACAAGACCGATTCCTCCGATCAGTCCTCGTGCTTGGCGATCATGCTCATGCCATCCTTTGCCAAATGCATCCTATCATATACGCTTCTGGCATCCTTGAGAAGAAACCTAAGCTCCGAATCCGCATAACGCGGCGAATAATGCATGAGATACGCATCGCGGCTCATGGAATCCTTTGCCACAGCTGCGGCCTCAACCGCCGTCATATGCTTCTTCTGATGAGCCGTATCCTGCAAATCATGCGCAAACATCCCCTCTATCATCAGAATGTCCGATTCAAAAGCGAAGTTGGCGATTTCATCAAAATACATGGTGTCCGTGACATAAGTGAACTTCAACCCCTTGCGCCTCTCTCCGACAACATCAGCCGATCGCACCACCGATCCGTTTTCCAGCATCACATCCTCGCCACGCTGCAGCCTGCCCCACATAGGACCCTTGGGAACACCAAACGCAACAGCCTTGTCAACGGAGAATATTCCCGGACGAGGCTTCTCGGTAACAGAAAACGCATAACATGGCTTGGTATGAATGAGCGGAAACGTCCTTATTGCAATCTCATCATCCTCGAAAAGAACATCCTTATCCTCTATCGCATGGAATATTATCTCATAATTTATGAACATGTCGAGGATCCTGCGACTGGACTCTATGTATTCCTCAAGCAGCGCCGGACCGTATATATGCAACGGCTCCGTCCTGTCAACCTGACTTGAAAGCATCAGCAATCCGGGAAGTCCTGTAAGATGATCGGAATGCATATGCGAAATGAAAATGCTATCTATTCCCTTCCAACCCAAATCCGCCTTGCGCAATGCGATTTGCGTTCCCTCGCCGCAATCGAACAGATACATCTTGCCGTCACGCCTCACAAGCACCGAAGTAAGATGACGATTCACCAGCGGCATCATGCCGCTTGTGCCTAAAACGAATATTTCCATTTGCATGATTCTGTATATTATATTCTCATGCTAACTTTTTTCAAAATGGGACTGCCGGGGCGCAGGTCTTCGGGCGATAAACCCGTCGCTCGGCCCAAAGCGCAAAGCCATACACAAAGTATTGTCTTTGCTTGCTTTGATCCTGGACCGGCGGGTTTCTCATCCCGAATACCTGCGCCTCGAGACCGATTGCGCATCAGGATTCCAAAGCGAACTTCAGGCGGTAAACCCGTCGCTCGGCCCAAAGCGCAAAGCCATAGAAACGGAAACCTGATGCCCGCCCCGCGATGCGGTCCGGAACGGAGCGCATGGCGGAAGGCCGGCGCGGCCGTTCGGGCGGAAGGAGAGCGGAGAGCCTGACGCATTCCGGAAACCGGGAAATGTCCGCTTTCATTCCGGCCTGGCGGACGTGCCGTCCTTGCGCAAGGGCCGCTCAAGCGGGCCTGCGGGGCGGGCAGGCCGCAGGATGGAGCGACTACATTCCAGCAGCGCAAGATGCCGAAATGATAGAAACGGAAACCTGATGCCCGCCCCGCGATGCGGTCCGGAACGGAGCGCATGGCGGAAGCCGCATCCGGCCTGCGGACGGAAGGAAAGCGATAAAAGCCTGATGCCTTGCAGATTCCGAGCAGCATCCGCTTTCATTCCGGCCGCGGGGCGGATGCGGATTCCGCGAGAACCGCACAGCGGGCCTGCGGGGCGGGCAGGCCGCAGAACGGAGCGACTACATTTCGCCATACTTGGTGAAATGATAGAAACGGAAACCTGATGCCCGCCCCGCGATGCGGTCCGGAACGGAGCGCATGGCGGAAGGACGGCGCGGCCGTCCGGGCGGAAGGAGAGCGGAAACCTGACGCATTCCGGAAGCCGAGCAACGCCCGCTTTCATTCCGACCGGGCGGACGTGCCGTCCTTGCGCAAGGGCTGCGCAGCAGGCCTGCGGGGGCGGGCATGCCGCAGGATTGAAGCGACTACATTTCGCCATATTTGGCGAAATGATACACAAAGTATTGTCCTGCCTTGCCTCGGTCCTGGACCGGCGGGTTTCTCATCCCGAATAATTTTTATGCCAATAAAAAAAATTGCGCTTCGATTCCGAATGCATAACGAACAAATCCCCTTCCCGGAAAGAAAAAACCATACGTTTTTTATCTGCAAAATCCGCATAGATTGCCTGAACAATAGGTTTAAGCGCCCTTGACTACTGCAAACCCTTATAATAGAATATTTGACGCAAAATGACGCTTCCGGAACTTTCTATTTGAAAAAACCACAAGGCAATCCAGGTTCCAAGACTTCAGAAGCGCCAACAAAAGCTTAACAAACAAAAGGTAGGTAATCAACCATGTCAGCAGCAAATGAAGACAACATCATATTTCAGCCACAGCTCCTAACAACCTTGAAAGGCTATAAGACAAGCGACCTCGCAAAGGATCTGATTTCAGGGCTCATCGTAGCGATAATAGCCCTGCCTCTTTCCATAGCATTAGCCATATGCTCGGGCGTAACGCCCCAAATAGGCCTCTATACCGCCATCGTAGCGGGTTTCGTAGTAGCAGCGCTAGGAGGATGCAAAGTGCAAATCGCCGGGCCTACTGCGGCATTCGCCACGATGATAGCCGGAATAACCGCCAGAAGCGGAATGAATGCGCTATGCATATCAACCTGCCTTGCAGGGCTGCTGATGATGCTGGCCGGAGTCCTAAGGCTTGGCAGATACATAAGGCACATTCCGAAACCGGTAACCGTAGGATTCACGGGAGGAATAGCCATCACAATACTGGTAGGTCAATTCAAGGATTTCTTCGGAATAACCTATGCAAACGGAGAAAAGCCAATAGAAGCGATTGAAAAAATCGAGCTTTTCGCAAAATACCTGCCGTCTTTCAATCCATATGCCCTACTGCTTGGAATAATATCGCTCCTGATTATAATATACTGGCCGAAAGTCCCTAAAGCGGGTTCGATAGTCCCCTCTTCGCTAATCGCGGTCATCGCATCCGTACTCATAACGGAATTGGCAAACAGCTTCGTAAGCACCGGAATAAAGACAATTGGCGATTTTCACGAAATCAAAGCGGTATTGCCATCGTTCTCGCTGCCGAGCTTCAAAGGCTCTCTGAATTGGCTTTCGCTAGTCAAGGACGGATTCATGATAGCTGTGCTGGCATCAATAGAATCGCTGCTATCCGCTGTGGTGGCAGACGAAATGACAAACGACAGGACAAGACCGAACACAGAACTGATAGCACAAGGAGTCGGGAATGTCGCTTCAGTGCTTTTTGGCGGAATTCCCGCGACAGGCGCCATAGCCAGAACAGCCGCGAACATCAAAAACGGGGGCAAGACGCCAATAGCCGGAATGTTCCATGCCATAATGCTCCTAGCCATGCTCATGTTCCTGTCGCCCTTGGCTTCGATCATTCCAATGCCATGCATAGCCGCCATATTATTCTCCGTCGCCTATAACATGTCCGGATGGAGAAACTTCATCATGATAATATTTGATCTTACGGTTTCAAAAAGAGAAAGAATGCTGAACATACTCGTTCTTTTCGTAACATTCATCCTTACGGTCGTGAAGGATCTGGTGATTTCCATTGCCGCAGGACTCATCATATACGCAATAGGAAAAGCGGTAATAGCAAGAAAGAGCCGCTGAAACTCGAGGGCGCTTCCGAAAAAATCCATTCCATGAAAGCAAAATGGAATCGGATTGCAAAATTTCGGAAGCGTCCTCTTTCTTCTCTGAAGTTTTCAGAGGTTTTTTCAAAACCCATTTCAAAACAGGCTTTATTCGGACATGCCCTACTTTTTCTCAATAAAAGCGCTGCCTTCGCTTAGGGATGTTTTCTGTCCATTGGCAAACAGGATGTCAAGTATGACATGCTCCTGAAGCTTTCTGATGCCGATCACCTTTCCAGTCTGGGATGTTTTGGTATTGATGACTTCATCGCCAATTTTATACAGTTTGCTTTCAACCGGTGCGGTTTTCTTGATTATAATGCTCTTCCTGAGCAATTCCTGTTCCCTCTGCTTCGCGGTTTTTGCTTTTTCAGATGCATCAGCGGAAAACGAAGATGCGCCCTTGCGCCAGCCGGAAGCGGAACCGGACGATGTCCTCCTGCTGCTGTGATTCGACAAGAATCGCGAGCCTGACGAGCGGCTGCGTTCGGAAGAAGCGCTCCGATAGCTTCTGTAAAGCTGACCGAGGTTTTTGGTTTCGAATTTATCCGGATCCAAATCATCTATGAATTCCGATGGGCTTGCGCTGGAGTACATGCCGTTTCTGAACCTGCTTTCGCTGTAGCTCAAATACAGCCTCCTCTTCGCCCGCGTCATCGCAACATACAAGAGCCGGCGTTCCTCCTCTATGTCATTTCCTCTGCACGATGGAATTATCTCAGCCTCAAGGCCGGTTACAAAGCAGGTATCGAATTCCAAGCCTTTAACGGAATGCATGCTGGAAAGAACTACTCCTTGCATCTTTGACACGTCCGTTTGCGACGACAAGCTTATGCCTTCCAGATAAGCTCTGAAATCCTCTGCGTTTCTAATACCTCCGCTTTCCTCGATTATCTGAATGAATTTTCTTATGTTATTCTGTCTCAAGGTCTCATCAGTAGTCTCATTGCGGCGCAAATCGGAATCAAACGATATCCTGTTGTCTTCCTCGTACATTTTAAGAAGACCGGTGTCGATGACGAGTTTGGAACAGAACGTTTTGACATCACCGGATGCCAAAGCGGAATTCGCTTCCGATATGAGATCGCGCAATTTCTCCAACTCTGCGCGCTGAGCGGGTTTTACCGCAAGAGAATCCAGTGCGGTGGAGATTACATCACGGTCAGATGACAGAAGATCAAGAACGATAGCATCAACGGTTTTTTTGCCTATCCCCCTAGGCGGCTTGGGAAGTATGCGCATGAAATTCGACAAATCCTTGGGATTCAAAGCCAGCGAAAAATACGCTATGCAATCCTTCACCTCCTCCTTCGAGAAAAACGAATTGCCTTTGAATACGGAGCATGGGATCCCTTTCTTCATCAGCTCCGCCTCGAACCCGGCGGACTGGGAATTGTTCCGATATATTATGCAAACGCTTCCCAACGGCAAAAACTCCTCCACCATGCGCGCGGTAAAGCGCTCTTCCTCACCGTTTCCGCTATAAATCAGCAGTTTCGGCTTCTCCCCTTCCGGATTCTCGGTCCACAAGATCTTATCGCTCCTATGAATGTTCTCCTTTATGAGCGAATTGGAAAGCGCAAGTATGCTCTTCGTTGATCTGTAATTCTGTTCGAGTTTAATCACCTCGGCATCCGGAAAATTGCTGGTGAAGTTCAATATATGCTCGTTTTCCGCCCCTCTGAAAGCGTATATGCTCTGATCATCGTCGCCAACCGCGCACAAATGCGTGTCATCGCCAATCAAATGCAAAAGCAATTCGAATTGCTTGGCATTGGTATCCTGATATTCATCAACGAAAACATGCCTCCACCGCCTTTGAAGCTCCTGTTTGACAACCTCATGCTCCGACAGGATCCTGCAGGAAAGGTTTATTAGATCGGCAAAATCCACGCATCCGGTTCTGGAAAGCGCTTCCTCATATTTTCTGAAGTATTTCGTCCACTCCTCATTGGCGTCCTCCCATTCGGCGTATGTATCCGAATCGTAGCCCCTGTCCTTGGCATCGAGAATGGAATTCACTATTCCCTTCAAATCCTTCTTAAGCATTTCCGGACACGCCGATTTCAGCAAATCTATGCTCTCGTCCGGGGTGTATATGTTGAAATCGGACAATCCTATGAGATCGCCATATCTGCGGAGAATGAACGAACCGAGCTTGTGGAATGTCTTTACGAAAATGCGCTCGCCATCAATATCCAAACCGGAAAGAATGCGCTCCTTCATCTCATTGGCTGCCTTATTGGAAAACGTAAGAGCAAGAATCTGATCCGGATAAGCCGCGCCGCTGCCTATCAGATGCACAATCTTGGAAATCACCGTGTGGGTCTTGCCGGATCCTGCTCCGGCGAGTATCAGCAAGCGCGGCGATTCGGATTCGACCGCTTTGCGCTGCTGCTCGTTAAGTTCATTAATATCCATCATAACCATCATATGCTCCGAACAGGACTTTTGTCTCAAAACGCATCTCAAGCGAATGCCGCCATTCGGAAATCCGCTACAGCCTTACATAGATTCTCCACTCTCTGGAAAGGAAATCCACTCCGCCTCCGACAACAACGCTGATAATCGCCGTATCGATTCCAACCTCGAAATCCAGCGTAAGGCTCTTTCTCCCGAGCCGCGAGAATATGCCCCCGAGAACCTCCGCCTTATCGTAATGATCCGATGTGAATTCGAATTCATCGCTAGCATCATCGCTTTGCTGCCACGCCAAATTCAATTTGAACACCATATCCGACAAGGAAACCTGTTCGATTATATACGATGCGGATAAGGAAACGCCATAGTACTCGCTCACCAGCCTGGAGGCAATGAAACACTCATTAAAGTACGAATACTTTGCGAAATTCGTCTTAACTGACGGAGAGAAGCGGTTGACATATGCCGTCGCACCCAATCCGAGAAGCAAATGCCTCGATATCTTCTGGTGCCAAAGCGTCTTAAGATTGAAGGAATATACGGGAATCGGAGAATATCTTCCGAACAGTGAGAAATTCACTCCGCCAGCAGCTTCCAAAAATATGGTGAACTGATTGTTCTTGATGATTTTCGGCACGCGCGAATCAAAAAATATCCCTCTCATCCTGAAAAACAGAGCATCATGGCTAGTCAGTATGTCGGCGCCACGCATGACGGCGTTGACAAAATTCAATTCATTCTGAATGCCTATTGATATGTCGGATCCAATTTCGTCGAAGAAGAAATCCGCTCCAACCTCAACACGCTGATCATAATTCTCAAAGAATTGGCCAACGAGGATTCCCCCATTGAAGAAGTTGCCCACATCGTAGTTGACGCGACACTGAAAATAGAAAGGCATGAATTGCATCCTGCGCGTAAGCTCATAGCCGAAGGACACGGAAAGGTTTCGCCTCAATGCGAATGTGAATGAATTGGCAAGCTGCCGCCTCGAATCCGAATACAAATCAAATGTGAACTTCATCGACGGATCGAACTCATGCGCTACAGGCACGCCTCGCCTGCTGAATATGTTCACGGCCAAGTTCTGCATCAGGCTCACCCTGAACACCGCAGGTTTTTTGACTCCATACCTCACCACCACACCGAATGAATCCGGTCCGACTTCCTCAAAAGTGTACCCGATAGCATCGAGATCAAGCCTGACCCTCACGTTGTCCAAGTCCCGTTCCAAATCGTTGAAAAAGCTTTCGTCAACGATTCTTCCCACATACCCGGATAGTCTTGATGAGAAGTAATTATCGTATCCGGAAACATCCGTCAATTTGTCATGTGAGACATCCTCGAAAGACAATTCAACAACCTTATATGTTGCCGGAGCCGCATCAGAAGCGGTTTCAGACACGAAATAATCTGCGCCGGAATCGTCGCCCGGCTTGAGCTTGGAGAAAGCGGAATCGAATCCGGCCATGGTTTTGCGGCCGCGCTCCAGAATCTCATGGGCTTTTGAGAATGACATCATATTGAATCCGGACGAATCATGTTCTATATAAATCGTGCTATGCTCCTCAGGCTTCATGGAGTTGTACCTCGTCTGATTTACCTGACCCAAAAGCTTGATCCCCACTGTGAATACGGAATTGTCGAGCTTGCCGCTCTTATCGCTCACATCGCTGGTTATTATTATATTCGCGCCCAAATCCTTTGCGACGGAGACGGGAATGTTATCGGCCAAACCACCGTCAAGATAGCCATGTTCGCCTATCTTATACACCTGGAAAACCAATGGGATCCCCATGCTCGCGCGCATCGCTTCGCATAGCCGCCCATGCGAAAAAACCACCCTTTCCCTTGCGTTGTAATCATATGCCACAGCACGGTATTTTATTGGCAAATCATCGAAATTCCCCTTGAATCCATTCGGAAACAGACAACGGTTGAACAGCGATGTTATTCGAAAATCATCTATCACGCCGCTTCTATCGGACAATCCGGATTCCCCTGCGCTTAAGCTGAAAAGATCATTTCTGGACGGATCTATCGAATCATACGGAGACATCGGATCCGGCGGATAAGTGCTGAAAAGCGAAACGAAATTCTCCCTTTCAACAAGCTCGGCCATTTGGGAGGAATCCATTCCGGAAGCATACAATCCGCCAATCAATGCGCCCATGCTTGTTCCTATGACATAATCCGGAACTATGTTGTATTTCTCAAGCATTTCAATTACAGGAATATGCGCGATTCCCTTTGCGCCGCCACCAGAAAGAACAAGCGCTATCCTGTCATCTGGACTCCTCTTGTAATCCGTCAGATCACGAACCAGCTGAGCAGGCGAAGACAGCAATCGAGGCGCAAGCAAAGCAAAAAAAGCCAAGCAGATGATTCTTCTTCCCATTACAACACCGATCAAAGATGAAAGCGATTCCCTGCGCTATCCGCTACTTGCGAAGCACAAGCAAACACCTTTCCTTATCGCCTCCTTCAAGCGTTATTATTTCACTGCTCTTGAAATGGCTCAATTTCGTCTTGCCGGTCTTATCATGCTTTCCCTTGTACATAACGAGAACGCCGCCATCGCAGAGGCAATCGTACAAATCCTTTTCCATGTCCTCAAATTTTCCCAATGCTCTGGAAACCGCAAAGCTGATGCTTCCCTTTATTTCGGCAAAATCCGATTTATAAACATGAACCATATCGGTCAGCCCAAGACTTGCAGCGCATAGCGACAAAAAATCAGCGCGACGCGACCCTCTTTCAATCAAAACCGTTTCCATCCCCAATTCAATTGATAGCGGTATGCCCGGAACCCCGCAGCCGGACCCTATATCGAAAAGCATCTCACACCCTTCCGGGATAAGCCGTCTGATATTATCCGCAGCGCAGAGCGCATCGCCTATGTGGTTTTCCACAAAATCGTTTTTATCCTTCGCATTCGTCAAATCAAATATGCTGTTATATCTGATGACAAGATCCGCATATTTGCCAAGCAATTCTTCCTTTTCCGCAGTTTCCATATGATCAGATTCCTTTACCCCGCCGCTAGCGCTTGTTTCTCAAACGCTTGGAAATCCAGCTTCCTGCCATTTGGACAATCTCAACAATCAATATTATGCTGACAACAGCCATTATCATGACATCTGTCCTGAAACGCTGATAACCGTATCTTATGGCAAGATCACCCAGCCCTCCGGCTCCTACCGTTCCCGCCATCGCCGAATAGGCAATGAGATTTATCACCGTCATTGTGATGGCATCGACTATCTGAGGCAGGCATTCCGGTATCAGAACCTTGAATATCACATCCGAGTTGCGGCTACCCATTATCCTGGCGGCTTCTATGAGCCCCTTGTCTATCTCCATGAATGCGCTTTCTATCAATCTGGCGATAAACGGCGCGGCGGCAAGAGACAACGGTATTACAGCAGCTCTCACTCCTATGGTCGTCCCCACTATCTTTCGGGTGAAAGGCATAAGCAATATTATGAGGATTATGAACGGAAACGACCTCATTATGTTTATGATTTTGGATAAGACAGTATGCAGGACCGCATTCGGATGCATTCCATTGCCCGGCTGAAGCGCATAGAGCAATATGGCCGTGAACAAGCCGATGACAAACGAAAGAAACGATGAGGCGAAAACCATCACCAGAGTCTCCACCAGGCTATCCATAGTCAACGAAAGCGCGTTAGTCATATCAAACACCCCCAATGCGTCTGCCATCCGGCGAATTCATGTCGGCATCGGCAATCATGAGGTTCCTCAAAAATCCTGCAAGAATGTCGGATTCCGGATTGGCGAAATGCTTCTGAGCATCACCTTCCTCAATCACTCTGCCATTGTCCATCACCACCAGATAATCGCAGACGGACTTCACAACCTCCATCTGATGAGTAACCATAACCACAGTCAGATTCAATTTGCGTTGTATGCTTTTTATAAGCTGGAGTATCTCTTTCGTGCTTTGCGGATCAAGGGCGCTTGTCGCCTCATCGCAAAACAAGACCTTCGGATTCAAAACCAATGCGCGAGCAATCGCAACACGCTGCTTCTGTCCTCCGGACAAAGAGGAGATGCTATTATGCGCCTTATCGGCAAGACCCACCGTATCGAGAAGAGCCATGGCCTTTTCAACAGCCTCCTTCTTAGGGACTTTCGCTATTTCCAACGGATAGAGCACATTCTTCAAAACGTTTCTTGATGAGAACAAATTGAACAATTGGAATATCATTCCCATGCTCCGACGCATGGTTAAAATCTCCTTTTGCTTCAAATCATCAACCCTTGCGCCATCATACATCACCTCGCCCTCGTCCGCTCTCTCCAAAAGCGAAAGAAGCCTGATAAGCGTGCTTTTGCCTGCTCCGCTCCTGCCGATAATGCAAGTTATCCTGCTCTCTTCGGCGCTTATGCTGACACCGTTCACCGCATGCAGTCCGGAATACGCCTTCTTCAAATTATTGCAGCTGATTCTCATCTGCCTTCATTTTTCCTTATAGTAAAGGCGGCAATGACAAAAGCCCTCGTATTCGGGATCCGCAATCTGCTCCCTGAATTCCTGACACATGCAATAGTTCTCCTCGCTTTTATCAAGCCTGCAAGGACAATACCCGCCTTTTTTCAACACAGACTCCCTCATTCTCGCAACAAATTCCGCATCAGGATTCATAACTATCTTCATAACCGAACTCCTATACCAACATTATTCAATATTGTAGTTGTTTCGCAATGATTTTTCAAAGTTGACAACGGATTCGTTTTGGAATATCATTTATTAAGTTGTAACTTGCATATCATGAGGCCGTAACTCAGTGGGAGAGTGCTACCTTCACACGGTAGAAGTCGTTGGTTCAAACCCAATCGGCCTCATTTCCTTCAGAAACATTCCCCAGCAAGGTTTTTTAGAACGGTTTCTGAATTCCATTGACATATGAAAACATTATTTTTAGGTGAAATTGTTGGAAAGTGCGGTTTGAGCTGCATCATAAAAGGGCTCAAATCAATCGACAGAGATCTGACGATAGCAAATGCCGAGGGGCTTGCCAGCGGATATGGTCTCACCGAAGACGGTGCAAAAATTCTATTCCGAAACAAATGCGATGTGCTGACAGGCGGTGAAAAGATATTCTACAAGAAGGATCTTGTGGCATCGCTACCGACTTCTTCAAGGATTCTGCGCCCGCTGAACCTCAGCGGAAAGGATGTTCCGGGATACGGATTGAGATATATGGACATCTGCAACGAGAAAATCGCCATAATGAACCTGATCGGCCAAATAGAAATGAAGATCTATGGCTCATCATCGCCGTTTTCGACTTGCGAAAGGTTTCTCAAGAAAATAACCGAACAGGGAATAAAGACGATTTTCGTCATAATTCATGCTCAAGCGACATGCGAGAAGCAGGCCCTGATGCGCTATTTGGATGGAAAAGTGACAGCGGTTATAGGAACCCATACGAAAGTCATGACCGCTGACGCAATGGTAACAGCAAACGGAACCGCATACATAAGCGACAACGGCAGATGCGGCAGCTTCATGTCTGTCGGCGGATTGAAAACCGACATAGAAATAAAGAAAGAGAAAACAGGACAAGTAATATACTCAAAAGACACTTTCGAGAGTCCGGAACTTCAAGGCGTGATAGTGGAATCAGAAGCCGGAAAGGCAAAGAGCATCAGCGTGCTGCGCCAGGAAGTGGAACTGGATTTGGAATCAATCAATTCAAAAAGCAACAGGCCTCAATAAAACCTAACACATAATTCAAAAAACTTGCAGAATAAAAAAAAGGGATTCCGAAAAACCTTGATGCCTTGCGGCTGAGAGGTTTTTCAAAAGCCCTTTCGTTTGGCAGGACATCTGACTGTCCCGCCAAAACTCACCAGCATGCGGCCTCAGCCGCATCCCTAGTATGTGAAATATCCCATAGGACTGAATGTGTTGGAATAATTATACCTGTTTGTCATATTCCACACCACATCATTCTGTCTGACAGCACAACCCGTATAGTAGTATCTACCTTGACTCGTGCTAGTAGCATTATTATCGCGCTGCCACTGCCAAGATGCCTTGAACACATTAGCCTTGAATGTCGCATTACTACCAAACAATGTGTTAAGCTCACTCATTTCAGCGCTTGAAGGCAACCAAATGTAATCGGTAGTATTGCACGGATAACGTCCTCCGGTGGTTATGTTGGTCGCCACATTGAGATTCCTGACAGCTTGAGGAAGCGTATTTCTAAATCCACTGTTGGAATAACCGTTAGAACTATTAAGATAATATCTTATATCACTATCATTCCATCGCTGATACTGCAAGTGATTGCTGCAATTAGTGCTACAACCGCCATTATTCGACCATATGCGCGAATTCGAGCACTGATTGAGGAAAAGCTTCATCTTCTTGTTTGTCTTGTCAACACCGATGATTATCCAATTGTATGTACCCAGCTTCATGACCTTTCCAACAATCGGATCGCCCCAATGGCTATACAAGTTCATGGAATATTCGCTATCAGCAAAATCCTCATCAAAGGCTTTAAGGTTCAAACCTGATGTCTGCGTGACCTTATTGGCCGTTCCCGCAGTGCTTGAAGTCGACCAATACGACTCGAACGCATCAAACTTCGGAATAGGCATCGAATCCAAACCTGTCAATGGCAAGGTTACCGTCTTCTCATCATTCCTTGCCTGACGATGATCCCAGTACTTGACCTCATATTCCTTATCTTCCGGGAAGTTGTTCGTCACACGACCATCAGCCTTCATATACGCATTCTGCGTTTCCGTCGACCCCGCAAGGAAGCGGACATAATACTTAACGATCTTCTCGTCCCATCTCGAATACAGAGTAGTCCTATATTCCGCATTGGCCGTGACTTCGGTGAACATATTCAGTTTAAGACCAGTGTTCTCCGCGACAATCCTGTTCTGCGGTATGGTGGCTCCGCTCTCATCAAGCGACCAGCATCTGAAGTCAAAACCTTCGCACTTTGGCACATAACTAGACAATCCAGACAGAGAAATGCTGACCTGGCTCCTATCAAACAAAGCGTGCTCCCAATAGTGGAATGTCGCACTCACGCCTATGCTCGGGACTCCGGATATCACCGACTTCGTAGGATTGTCAGCAACATACTGGTTCCTCTCACCATTGGCGAAGTTCACCACATACTTGACAGTATTCTCCGTCCACTTGCTGTAGATGATCTTCTCGTATGCCAGAATCTCACGATTGGAATTCCTCTCCTCTGCCGCAGCAAATGTGTTCAGATACATCTTGGTCGCGGCGGAAATCTTTTCGGTTGTTCCGTTATATGACGCTGTCCAGTATTCAAACTTGAACCCTTCTGTCGAAGGCTGATAGGTTCCTATGTTGCTCACAGATGTGCTTATTTCACCCTCATGCCCCTTGATGCTCCAATAATCATAAGTGCGGACGATCGGATCGGGATTGTTTGCCGTAAGTCCCCTGACACGATCTGCGGAACTGGCAACATGATCCTCATAAAAAACGCTCAAATCCGTAGTCACCGCTTCAGTTCCGTTCAGAGGTATATATGTCGTAGGCTTCAATCCGTCGACGAATCTCAGCGTATATGCGACCTTCTTCTCCTCCCACTGCCCATAAAGCTTCACAGCGCGGTTTTCCGTTATTATGCCATTTCCGGAATAAAGCTGAGAGTCGCCGCGCCTCCACCCAAGAAACTTATAGCCTTCGCTGTTCGGAACCGGAACGGGAGCATTTCCGCTCTCTTCGGAAGGATCGGAGATGCTAAGTGGTGAGAAATAATATTTCGTCTGATGAATTCCATCATAGTTGGAAAAGTCATTATATCCGTATATCCAGATATCCTGAACCACATTGCCATCATACGGGCTCTTATAAGGATCCGGATAATACTGAACCGTATACTCGTTCTCCTTCCATATCGCATAAAGCGTCATATCCTTGGCCTCAAAGTATTTGCTGTTCGCCAAGTAAAAGCCATCCGAATCCAAATCATCCGGATCCCTGTTCGGATCCGTAGACCAGCACACGAAACGGCATCCAGCCATGGACGGCTCGCTATTGAGCAGAATTCCACTCTCGGTCTGTGTCGCCATTATGTAGTCGATCTTCTTATCACCGGATGCGAACGAAGCTGTCTCATTCATGACACCACCGTCATTACGAGCCGCTACCCTTCTAGCCACGGAATCCTCATTGAGAACGTATTTGATGTTGAAGTGCTCTGTTCCCCAAACCGCATATAGCGTGATTGCCCCGTTTCCGGAATACACATCGCCTTCGATCATCAGATCATCCACATTGAAGCTGCTCATCTCATCGGGATTAACCTTCCTCTTGCTCCACCCGAGGAAAGTTCCGCCTCCATCGCCCTTCATTCCTGCGATAGCGCTATCGGAATTCTCCGCCTCAGACGGTATCCTGAACACAGCGCCATACTGCTTCTCCATTGAAACCTGATCGCTCCCATCAGGGAAACTACCGCCATTCGCATCAAACTTCACTTCCACACGACTGCTAGTCCATATCGCATACAAAGTGAGATTCCTGCGTCCGTTATACAACGAAGAAGGTTTGAAATTAAGATCGTCATCCGACTCCGGATTAGAGATTTCGGAATCGCTTCGGGGCGTAATGCCGTCCCTCATCATCGATTCCTTGCGCGTAGACCACATCATCAGCCTGGTTCCGGAACTATCCTCTCCGAAAGCGGTGGAAGACAGCAGCTGAACCGGCCTCGACGAAGGCGCGGTCACATACAGAACCGAATTGAGCTTCGGATTCACGAAACGAATCGTGTACGTTCCCTCGCCGCATGACATGAGAATCAAGGCGAAAACAACGCCAAAATACAAAAACAGCTTTTTCATAATCTGCATCCTATCTGGAATAAATATAATATTTTTCCGAGGTTTTTTCAAAACACCTGAAATCAAACCCAAAATACCCGGTGCCACCGCATTTCCTACCAATCGCATTCAAGTCTGACGCAAGGTCGGAATATCCAAAATCTCAAAATATCGCTTGCAGCTTCCTTTTACGTAGGATTTGCGAGGCATGGCAATCACATCCACATTACCAAAACGGCCTATTTCACGAAGCATGGCTCCCTTATTCCAAAACATGAACTGAATGGCACAAACTCCGGAAATGGAAACCATAGCCTGAAGATGAGGATTTTCCTTCCCCTTTATCATAGAAAACAAATCCGCGCGCATTCCGCAAATTCTCAAGCGCGGGATCTCATTTTCATGTCCAAACGGACCAATCATCTCCAACTGCTCGAAAATATCGCACGGAATTCCATCCGATGGAACGGACAAATCATAATCAGGCTTTGCTCGAACCGGATCATTCCCAGCGCCTGCGCGAACAAATGATAAAACACTGCTGAGAAAGCGCGGAATCATATCCTTGCTCGCAATAGAGAAACCCGCAGCGGAAAAATGGCCGCCATAATCCGACAGGAAAGCCTTGGCTTTGCCAAGGGCTTCCATTGCCCTTCCATCCATTCTCAAAGATCCGGTCACCCGCCCATCCTTGGCGGACACCGCCACTGCCGGACATCCGTATTCATCCTTCAAGGCATTTGCCACAAGACCGGTAAGCCCATGCAACAGCTCATCCGATACGACAAATACCATGCTCCCGCCAGCGTCATCATAGCTTTGCCGGATTCCATCCCCATTGAATTTCAAAAAGCTTCTGCAATACGATCTGCGTCTCTCATTCGCCTCCAGCGCTTCCCGAGAATATATGTCAAGCATATTCAAATTGGTTTCGGAAAACAGTTTGAGCCCTATTTCAGCATGCCCCATGCGCCAAGGAGCATTTACCACAGGGACGACATCCATGGCTATGTCCTTTTCATCCAATATTCTCTCACACAGCCGCTTCGCAGACAGAATTCCCAAAAAACAGCCTCGTCTCCTCTTATTAAGCTGCGCAATCCCATTGGAAACCAATACGAGATTCTCTCCGCGCAAAGGAACCATGTCAGCAATCGAGGACACAGCCACCAAATCCAAGCAGGAAATCCAATCGGATGAAATCCGAGGATGCGACCTGAGATAATAACGCTTGTAATACCATGCGAGAATCTCCACCGGACGCTTCCCGATCGTCTTTGGGCGATTCCTTTCCGACAGCTCGCGCAAATTCAACGAACGAACATCGTTAAAATATTTCCCGATCGCCGCTTTCAACGACAAAACCTTCATATGCTTGCACAAGCGCCTGAAAATGTCATTATCATCTAAAACAAAAACAATTCTATCGCCATTCTGCCTGCAAAATTCGGAATCATCCAATTCATCCAAGGAATCAAATACGTGTTTTTCAGGAACGCCAGCAACAAAATTACGCATGAAAACCGTTTCCAAAACAATTTTCGCGCCATCATGGCAAGCGTCCGCAAAAATCAATTCGGAATCGTAATCGCCCGTCATCGAATACTCAAATGCCCAAATCAGCTTGGAACAAACGGCGCAGGCGCTCAAATGCGGAAACGGATATGCGTCGCCGGAATCCTTCGGATTCACGATGAGACAGTTAGGACGACGATCCGCGGAAACCAGATGATGATCCAAAACCATCACATCAATTCCAAGCCCGGATGCATAGGAAATCTCCTCGGCTTGCGAACTTCCGCAATCAAGCAGGATAAGAAGCGCAACGGAGCATGATGACGCATCATCTATGTCCTTTCGGCTTATCCCGCAACCCGCATCATCCTCAGGTATTCTCAGAATCGGCCGCAGTCCTTTGCTTTTAAGAAAATCATTCACAAGGGATAGCGAACACAACCCATCAGCATCCCTATCCGAAAAGATCATGACCTTTTCCTTCTCCGCTATGGCCTTGGCAAGCCTGGAAACGCACAATGCAATAGAGCGGAAAAGAAAAGGGCTATTAAGATCGGCAAGATTTCTCGAAAAAAAGCATGCGGCCTCGCGAAGATCTCCAACCCTATCAGATACTATTCTCGATGAGATTGGAGGGAGACCGCAGTATTCTGTTAGAATATCGCATATCGAATCGCAAGCAGCGCCAGATGACATCAATTCACCCGGCGATCCGGTTCTGAAATGGCGTAGAAATAAACCTCAGCGTTATCATTATCGTTGAAATCCGGAATCACGAGAAGCTTGGGCATCACACCATGCTCATCCGGAGCAACCTTCTCAATAAGTATCGGCGACGTATCGGAAGCGCTAGCAGGAGCTATCTTGCATTGCGAAACCTTGCCCGGCTGCATGAACAAACTCGTATACTTCGCCTGACCCCATTCGATATTATCCGGATATCTGTATGCCCCCACAAGCGAATTGGCGCTGTCCCATATGCTCGTTCTCATATTATATGCGGTATATGTGGCGGTATATTTCGGCATATTATACTCCGCCAGGAGCAATTCGGCAGACGGGAAAGAGTCAAGGGCGGGAATCCTGTATCCGTCCTCAGGCACGCAAACTATGGAGAAACGAGTAGTACCACCCTCTTTCATTATATCCTTGAACTCGAACCGCGGAATGGTTCCATCGTTGACAAAATGGCCGTCATAGTGTCTGAACAGCACATTCACCTTATTGACATAAACCGGGAAAAGCATGACGCTTTCCTCTATTGGAGCATCATCTCCGAATTCAAACTCCCTCAAATCCGGATCCACATTCTCCATTATCTCGTTATGCTTGTGGATGCTCTGGCTCAAACGTTCTATCGCAACCAGCCTTCCATCATCGTAATCGAAAGCCCACCATTTGGCGCACCCGGAATAATTAGGCTCCTGATTTGCTGAGATAGTTCCGCCTTTTCCGATATTCAATGTCTTGTCAGCAACATATTTGTTGTCCTCCGGCGACCATTTCATTATCGATACGGTAACCTTCTCATCATAAAGCACATATATGTCCATGTCAACCGAGCATATGACATCGGAAAGCGAATCTATCTGCTCATATACGAGTTCTCCCGAAGCATCCCTGTATTCCAAATTCGCATCCCTAGCGGATTGGGCCGGCACACGAGGATTCCCCTCGTCATCCTTTCTCAGGAACGCATATCCGACACAACAATAGTCGACTATGCCGGATTGCGTATCTATCTCGCTCACGACGCCATTGATTATCTCGCTTGGAACATTCGCCGAATCTATAGCCGCATTCTTTATATTCTCCACAGGCTCATGCAGAACCGGAATGCTCACATTCAGTTCGTTCTTCTTGAAATAATGGAAGTTAAGCTTCACCCTTTCGCCATAACTCGCATACAAATCCATATCCTTGGTGACCTTCGTCGGATTGGCATTGAGATATTCGCCATAATAAACGGGAATGAATTCCGAAGCCATTTTCTCTTCCTTGATCCTATCGATATTCGCTTCGGTCAGCTTCTCCTCCAAATCATGCAGATACGGACCATAATACCACCCGGTGACTCCCGCTCCGGACACGCTATCCTGGAACCTATTGACAAATCCGCTCTTAGGCACTATGTCCGTATGGTAAAGTATATAATCGCCATTCGTATCCGAATTCGGATCATTGTCTATCAAATAGTATCTGACTGAATACGTGCCGCCTCCGCAAGCAGCAAGCAGCAAGCATGCGAAAAGCGCAAAAACAAAATGAAATGCGAACTTTCTCATCATGGAATTCATTATAAATACTTTTACCAAATAAAGCAATGAAATCAGTCATTCCGTCATGATTTTTCATCAAGCCGCATGCGCCAGCCGTTTTTGAAAAGCCTCAAGGCCAATCAAAAGGTTATCGTTCTGGTAATCGTCATACCATATCCGGAAAGAAAACCCGCTATGCTGAAATCCTCCGGCTGAAAGAAAAACTGCAGGCTGAACGGCGGAAGATCCCATTGGGCGCCCAAAGTCATGCGGCAGACAAGATCCCCACCGAGACCGACCCCCCTCTTGTCGGATATTTCCATGTCGGACACATTCATGAATTCCGCCGAAAATGAGAGCATGAGCTTCGGTGTCAGCCGCTTTCCTATAGTCAGAGATGTTCCGTCTATGTATCTGGAGAAGGCGTTTCCGCCTGATCGCGTGCGCTGGTTCAATACGGACGGGGCGGCATCGGAAATGAAATTCACCAGAAAATTCGTCTGAAGCGCGAACACATCAAGCCCCAGATTAACCCCCATGTCCTCAGGAAAAGACACGAAACTCGCGAATTGCGTGACATTGGAAATGTTTGACAGAAGGTCAAACATCGTCATCGACAGTGATGTGAGGTACTGGAAGTTTCCGCTGGAAGTATCCGTCTGCACGACAGCCTGTCCGAGTTTTGTCATTATTTCGCTTTCGCTCAATCCTCCCGAGGATGTGAATTTGGGCTTGAGTCCGTCAAATGTGGCATTGCTCAGATCAAATGTGGCATTGCTGAGGTTGATATACAAATCAACCCCTCCATTCGTCGCATCGTAATCCCTGTATGAGGCCTTCAGGTTTATAAGCGGAATATCCGGCGTGCTTCTGCTCATGTCCCATGTTATATCGCCCTTTTCTATATTGAATCTTCTTTTCAGGTAATAAGCATCGCCGCTTTCAATTTCCACCTTTCCATCGACATAGAACTTGCCGCCTTCGCTATCCTTATATATGACAAGGGCTTTCTGCCCTTCCTTAAGAACAGCGTTGACTATGGGATTGTTCGTATCCGGATACGTGACCCGAACATTTTTTCCAGTCGTGACGCTCACTTGGACATCCGCCTTCGGCATCACTATCACACCATCGTCCCCGTTAGGATCCGCATACACGTATTTCGGTGCCTGCATCGGCTTGGAGAACAACGCGTTCTCTCCGAACAAGTCCCCGCTTATCTCAACATAATCCATTCCTATTCCGGAAAGATAAAAATCTCCATACACATCCTTTATGCTGATATTGTAATCAAACAGCGGTATGGGTATGTTGGCTTCTACCCTTTCGTTCTCAGGAACATAAACGTTTATATTCCAAAAAGGATATGTGAGCTTATCGAACGACACACCGGCTTCTGCCTCGAAGAGCGTAACCCTCGAACTCGATTTGTTCACTGATGACGCCGTAGTTCTGAGAACCTTTATCTCACGACCGTTTCCGACCAAATTAACATTATTGATCGTTATGTATTCGTTGCGAGTCCAAAAATTCCATATTTTCATCTCGTCTGCCACAAGCATGCAATAGACATCCAAACCATCAAGATTCCCCTTGACGATCACCGGTCCGCTGAAATCACCTGATGTGATCTCGAATATGGGACGAATGACGAAATACCTTGACAGCGATATAGGCAGATGAGCTATGTCGGATTCCATTTGCAAGACGCCATTCGAAACCGAACCCCTGAAACGACCCTGTATCGGAAACGGATCAGCCAATTCGAAATCGAAGTCCTTTCCATTAAGATCCGCTCTGCCCTTGATGAAGCCATCCGAAAAATCCATTTTCCCGCCCGAGATTCTGGCCGTAGTCGTCAAATCCTCGAATTTGTCATAGTCCATCGTTATGCGATTGAAGCTTATTTTGACTTCCTTATCCGAATTTTTGAAACTCTCCAGCGAAAACCCGGCGCCGGAATTGTCAAATTGAAGCTCAATGGAAGGGCTGAATGTGAACCCCACCGTTCTATCAAGTCTTTTGTAATCAAATCTTCCATCGAAGCCGAAAATAGCCTTGCCGGTGATCGTATCAGCCCTCAAGTCGATATTGCAGGCTTTAAGACCCTTATATGTGAATTCATCACAATGGAAAACGCAAACCCTGTCTTTCAAGCTTATTCCGATATCGCACTCCTCGTCCGCGCCAAAAGGAAGAACGGACGCTTTTCCAGTCGCGCTAAGCTCCTTGGACCAATCCGTCGACAAATCGCAATTCAGCTTGAAGTTGCTCAGTCCGGTAAAAGCGGGAGGAGGATCCAGCATGACATTCACATCCGCGATGCTCAGGCCGTCTTTCCTGCCGACATCCAAAACAATCTCGGATTTGCCATCGCTCGACTTGAAGGACAGATAACTTTCCAGGCTCTTATAAAACTCCTTATCGAAAAAATCCGCCTTGACATGCCCGCCGCCGGAAAACGACAGTTCAGGAGAAGCGTAAAGAAAATTGGAAAGCTTGAAGCTGGAATCCGCATAGCTCAAATTCCATCCTATTGAAAATTTCGGAAAAGCAAAGGAAAAGCTTGAATCCTTCATTGAAATTGTCTTTTCCTCGCTATTCGCCTTGAAAGCAAAATCCGCATTCAACACGATGCGGTCCCCAGAGGACGACATCTCCTCAAACGGAACCTCATTGTCGCGACTAGTGTCAGCGCCTGCTTTCATGTTTCCACGCAAAGCCTCATACATGTCAGGCAAAATGAAATCGTTTGCCCTAAAATAAGCCTCCACACCATTCAGGAAATGAATTCCGGCTTGGAATCCATCCGATGTCATGTCAACTCCATCATTGGAAAGCGCGCAAAGAAAACCGTATCTCATTCCGGAAAGAATCACATCAAGATCCATCCTCTTGCCGCCGTCAGACGGATCAATCGAACCTGAAACGCCAACCAAACCGCCATCCGACTTGAAATCGAAGCTCAAGCTGCTATCCGAGACAAGCACATCCGCTTCGGCCGCATGATTTCCCGAATAGAACACGGGAACCGCAAGCTTCTTAACGCTTTGCGAAAGGCTAAGCGGCATCGGAGGCTTAGCGTTAAGCCTTCCGAATTCCACGCCCCTGCCAAAAAACACAACTTTCTCAAAATTCGTTTTCAAAGCCAAGTCCACAGAGAACGGCAGTCCGAAAACCTCCGCCGACCATGTAAGACCCAGAGAAGACTCGTTCTTAGTCATATCCGATGAGAAATCGGCGCGCGCTATGCTTTTCTCGGATACGAACGGCAAAACGGATTCCGGAACCATCAAATCCGAAATTCCAATGCTCGCATCAGCCTTGATGCGCTTGAGCTTCAGATCATAGACCAGATTCAAGCTCAGCGTATCCGACTGATCGGATCTGACATTCAAATTCAGCGCATCATCAGCCAAACGCGATTCCAAAACGCATTTTCTGCTCAATATCGGAGAAACGAACGAACCGGAAAAAAGCTCAAAGCCCTGCCCGGATTTGAAATCAAAACTGAATGGCGCATAAGCCATTGTCTTGCCGGATCGTCTTATCCCCAAATCAAAATCCAGCCTTATGTCGCCAATTGAGAAATCATCACCAAGATCCGCCGCCAGCCTTATGTCGCTCAACTCGGCCTGCGATTGCTGTGATATATTCGATCTGATGCTCTCGGATGTCAGGCCTATTTCAGATCCGGCTCTTGAATATTTGAAATCCGCCTTCAAGCCATCCGCATTAACGGAATGTCCAAGCACCGAAAAAGACAATTCGGGAAATTCAAAGCCGATGCCATCCCCAACCTGCCATTTGAATGACAAATCAGATTCATCCATTCCGAAAGCAGGAGATTCGATAAGCAGGCCAGACACCCCGATCTTGAAATCCTCAACGCTTCTCATGCCGCGAACACAGACCCTGACGCCCTCTTTTCCGCTGCTCACATCCGCAGACGGCACATTCAGATTGAAGTCCCGAATGCTGATATTCCTTCCCATATCAAGAAACAGCGAAAGGTTTGATACGGATGCATCGAATTCCGGCGCTTTTGCAGTCGCATTCATATTTGAGATACGCAATTGCAAAGCAGTCTTGGAAATCGCATCAACAATATCAGGAATCCCGCGCTGCGGCATTTCATCCAGTCCGGTCGCCACCGCGCTTTCAGAGCCGTCCTTTGCGGCTGTTTGCGACATATCCAGATTCAAATTGCAATCATACAGCCCGATCTTCAAACTGCCCTGGCCAAAAATAAAATACCTCAACAGCGAAATCAGCGAATTGTCGAAACGAACCGTAACCATATCGGCCGAAAGTCCGTCCATTGCAATTTCAACATTCGAAAAATACACCTGGGAAAATGGAGAAAACGGATGCTCCTGCGATGCTATGCTGACCGAATCACCAAGAGCGCGCCGAAAGCGACTCTTCATCGCACCTCCCGCAAAGCCGCTTCCAAACACGGCAACAACTGATATCGCTGCGGCCACAGACAGAAACGCGAACAAAAGAAACAGGTATTTTGTCTTTTTCAATACGAGCGATCTATTCAAAACACCACCTCTGGAGCATCAGCCTAACAGGCAAGCGCTCATATCTCACCGCAGGCGCCTCCGCCATGGCATATCGCATGAATGGATCTGTTCAAAGGCAAAGCCTCGCTTGCGCACTTTTCCGCGCGCTCCGGCGTATTATTGTTCTCGCTCAAATGTATGAGATACACATCGCGATCCGGATTCCGCCCCAATTTCAAAAGGAACCGTTTCGCCTGCTCGTTGCTCAGATGACCGAAATCCGAACGTATCCGCCTTTTCAATTCGTATGAATAATCACCGTCATCCAACATCCGATCATCATAATCGGACTCCAAAAAAAGAAGATCGCTTTCCTGAGCGAAACCTATCATCTCATCAGTGAAATATCCGGTATCCGTAATGAGAGACGCGCGATGTCCGCCAGATGAAACCATATAGCTGACACACCCTTTTGAATCATGATTCGCATCCGTTGCAACTACTTCAAAACCGCCCTCGACCAACTTCTCACCCACTGAAAACAATCTGACATCATCGGTTTTCAAATCCAGCGATACGAACGCCCTATGCTCCCTTTTCGCCGCAAACGAATTCAAATATATCCCGATAGGCACCTTCTTCTGAAGCACTTTAAGGCTACTCGACGCATGATCCGGATGAAGATGCGTCAGAAAAACCGCCCTTACCGACTCGATCGGAATATGATGCTGTTCCAATGTCTGACAAAACCTCTTGGTTGTTATGCCGTAATCAATTGCAATGCTATCCTTGCCATCATAGAAAACATAGCAGTTTCCGCTTGATCCCGAGCTCACAACAACATATTTCAGCATCATCAAACCTCTTCCGGAAAACAGAACCTGCCAATCGCAAACGATAAGCCATCCTCATCATTGGATAAGGTTACGAAATCAGCCGCAGCCTTGGCCGCAGCCGATGCGTTCGACATGGCCACGCCTATTCCCGCACGACCTATCATCCCCGCATCATTATCGTAATCGCCCAGCGCCATGGTCTCGCTCAAATCCATTCCAAAATGCCCTGCAAGAACCTGCAAAGCATTCCCTTTTCCCTTGCCCTCGTAATTCATCTCCAATATCGTGGAACTGGAAAGATAGTATTCATAATCAGGAAATCTCGACCTCAGTTTCTCATATATCCCGCTGATGTCATTCTCCATTGCCCTTATGGCAATCTTCATAGGTCCGGAAAACGCGCTGTTGCCTTCCGACAGCACCTCATCGAAATCAAGTATCAGGCCATCGCCATCATAGAAGGCACTGATCTTATCATAAAAATAGTCCTTCTTCTCAACTATCCAATTGTCGGAAATGTAAAGCGCAGGCGTGCATTTCTGGTCTCGGAGGAAATGCACTATATCGCTCATGTCCCTTTTGGATATGCTGCCGTCATATATGGACTGCCCTCCGACAACAACATGAGCGCCATTATCATACGCGCAGCATATGTCGCTTTCCCTCAATCCGAGCATATCGATTATCTGACGGCATCCGGCACGATACCTGCCAGTGGCTATCCCGAATCTTATTCCGCGATCAAGCGCCTTATGAATGGCCCTCACATTCGCATCGGAAATCCTGCCATCCGTTCTAAGCAACGTTCCGTCCAAATCCGATAATATGAGTCTCACAGGCGGCCTTCCGCCGCCAGACAAAGCGCTCATGAGAGCAAATCGGAGTTCTTTGAAACCTTGTCAAGACCGAGAATCTCCCTCACCTGATTGTCATCAAGCGTCTCCTTCTCAACAAGATTCTGCGCCAGCCTATCCAAATCGCCGCGATGCTCCGAAAGAATATTTCTGGTTTCGGTCAGGCAGGACTTCAGAATCGACCTGACCTCTTCGTCTATCGCCCTTGCCGTCTCCTCCGAATACGATTTCCTCTGATTGATGTCCCGTCCCAAAAACAGCGGATGATCATCATCCGAATAATTCACAAAACCAAGCGCATCGCTCATGCCCCATTCGGTGACCATTCTCTGCGCGATTGACATCGCCTGTTTTATGTCATTGGACGGACCCGTAGTAGTCTGGCCGTACACAAGCTCCTCCGCCACATAACCGCCCATGGTCATCTTTATCAAACCCAACAGCTCTTCCTTGTTCTTGGTATAAACATCCTCTTCCGGAAGGGAAACCGTCACTCCCAGCGCCGGTCCATGCGGAATTATCGTAACCTTATGCAAAGGATCAACGCCTTTGACATAATAGTGCAGCAAAGTATGGCCGGCTTCATGATATGCGGTAGCTGTCTTAGCCTCAGGGCTCATGACCCTGCTGGTCTTAGCCGCGCCAAGTATCATCTTGTCCCGAGCCTGCTCCACCTCCGCCATAGTAACATAAGGCTTGGAGTTTCTTGCAGCAAGAAGAGCGCTCTCATTCGCCAGATTAGCCAAATCAGCGCCGGAACTGCCCGGTGTCGCCCTTGCGATTTTATTGAAATCAAGCGAACTGTCGGTTTTTATCTTGGCGAAATGAAGCTGCAGAATAGCCTCCCTCTCATGAACATCAGGAAGCTCGACAGCGACATGCCTATCAAAACGACCCGGTCTCAGCAGGGCATCATCCAAAACATCCTGCCTGTTGGTCGCAGCCATTATTATCACGCCTTTCTCAGTGCTGAAGCCATCCATCTCAACAAGAATCTGATTGAGCGTCTGCTCCCTTTCGTCATGACCTCCGCCTATTCCGGTTCCTCTTGATCTTCCAACCGCATCAAGCTCGTCTATGAACACTATGCATGGAGATTTCTTCCTGGCTTCCGCAAACAGATCGCGAACACGAGCGGCGCCCATGCCAACGAACATCTCAACGAAATCAGAACCTGAAGTATACAAAAACGAAACCCCGGATTCACCGGCAACCGCTCTGGCAATCAAAGTCTTTCCGGTTCCCGGAGGCCCTACCAGAAGAACGCCTTTCGGTATCCTTGCGCCAAGCATGGAAAACTTCTTGGGGTTCTTAAGGAACTCCACGACTTCGCTAAGCTCCTCCTTAGCCTCTTTCTGGCCGGCAACATCACTGAATTTGACAACATCCTTGCCATTCGGCTTGTATTCCCTCGCCAAACTCTGCGTCATGCCGCCGAACATGCCGCCGCCAGTGAGATTTTTCGACTGCCTGGTGAACATTATTATGAGATACACGAAGAAAATCAATGGAAGATAATTCAATATGATCTCCATGATCGACACGCCCTTAGGCACTCCATTGATCTTCACGCTATGCTGCTTCAAAGTGGAAATAAGCGCAGGATCATGATAAGGTATTCTGGTCGTCAGCGTCTGTCCGGTCTTCAGCGAATATGTGATTGTATTCTCCACATCGGTTATTCTAGCCGCATCCACATTCCCCGATTCCACATGCTGAATAAATTCGGTATACGAAACACTGCGAACACCCGAAACAAGCGATCTGAAATACTGCGAAAAGAAAACAATCGCGATCACTCCGATTATCACGTAAACGAATCCGAAGCGCCTGGGACCCCTTCCCGACGGCTGGCGATCGGAGCCGCTCCTCCTGTCATTCCTGTCGAAATCATCATCCTCTCCGAAAAAGCCCCCGTATGATTTCCACGGCTTGCTGATATTGCCCACTAGCCACTCCTCTAATTGAATTATGATAACATTTTATCAAGGTCTTTTCAAACAACCGGAGCGTCAGACAAAGCGTCACAAGCGCTCGACATGACAGCATCCGGAATGCTTACGGTCACTTCCCTCGACTCGCCGGACATCTCAAAATCAATCCGTATGGTTCTGCTATTTTCCAGAAGCCCGCTGATAACATCCGGCCATTCTATTATGCATATGTTGCCATCGCCATCCATGATCTCCTCGCCGCCTATCATGAAGAACTCATCCTCTGCCGAAATCCTGTAAAGATCAAAATGGTAATATGTCACCGGCTCTCTTTCCGACGAATACGCCTCATAATATGTGAATGTAGGAGAAACCACCGGACGAGATACCCCCTTCAATCTGAGAAAGCGCCTCGTCCATTCAGTCTTTCCACACCCCAACGAACCACGCAATGCAACGCACATCCCACTTTTCAAAAAAGCGGAAACATATTCCGCAACCTGATCAAGCCCTTCCGGATCGCTCACATGAAAACTTCTGATCGCCATGAAACAAGCCTATTCTATTTCAGCAGAGGAAACATAAAATTCCTCGGAGGAAGATATGCTGCTATACCGATTCGGCTTCAAAACCCGATCGGCAAAAGCGACGCAATCATCGAAGCAATCCCCCGATCGCCCTATAAAAGCATTGGTCATGAGAAAACCATGAAACATTCCGGGATATTCCTTCATTTGAACATCAACCCCGTATGCCTTCAAAAGAGCGCAATACGCCTTGCCCTCATCCCTGAGCGTATCAATTTCCGGAATGGCGACGAAATGCTCGGGAAAATCCAACGGAAGCTCGAGTTTCGGAGCATACTTGGCCAGAGGATTATCATAGTCCTTCACGTTCATCATGCCCTGCAGCATGACCAAAGGCGACGCATATGGCTTGTAAGCATCCTCCGGATCATTCAAATAAGCCTTCATCACATAGCTGAGATAAGACAAGCTCGTAACATAATACCTGCTCGGATCCTCTATCCCCGAAAATGCCACCCTTGAATAATTCAGCCTGTCCGTAACATCGACGGAAGGATACAAGAGCAGGACGCCTTTGGCTTTCTTCTCCTTGTTTTCGGCAATCCTGATCACAAGCCCGGAAATGAGATTTCCACCGGAACTGTCACCGAAAAAGACGAAGTTATCATTGTCAAACCCATAGCACTCGGCGACATCATCATCCATCAGCCATTTATACACCGCATAAGTATCCTCAACCGCAGCCGGAAACTTATGCTCCGGAGCCAGTCTGTATTCATAAAATGCAACCACACAGTCGATCTTGTCCGCAAGGCGCGAAACCAGATTCTCATAAACCGAGAAATCCTGCCCGGTAAAACCGCCCCCATGAGAGAACAGCATTACCGGATACTTCTCGTACGGCTTGTATTTGCGACGCTTAGGGTATGTGAGGAATATTCTGACGGGATCATCTTCCGTAAGCAGCGAAGCTTCAACCACATTATCCCTCTTCGACCTAAGAACCGCATCCACCAATCCGGAATACCTGTCATTGAGCTCCTCCATCTTCTTCTCGTCACCAAGAAGCTTCATGAGAACGGAAGCGCGCTTGGAATAACTGGCATCAGGATCCAGCGTCCGCATGTTCCTTTCTATCTGATCGCTGGAATATCCGACAACAGACGAATATAGCAGATTCTCCGCCATCGTAATGCATGAGACAACGCACATGACAGATGCCAATGCAAGCAATGCGGCGAATGCCCTTCGCAAAAATCCGGCCATATGCCCCTATTTCCGCTCCTTGGCGTCTATTATCAAATGCAATTCCCTGAGCTGCTCCTCGGAAACCTCACTGGGAGACTCGTCCATCGGCGAAACAGCGAAAGTGTTCTTTGGAAACGCTATCACTTCCTTGATCGACGTCTCATTCTGTATGATCATGCACATCCTGTCAATTCCAGGAGCAATTCCAGCATGAGGGGGAGCGCCATATCTGAACGCCTCGAGAAGGAATCCGAAAGCTTTCTGAGCGCGTTCCTTAGAGTAATTGCAGATCTCAAAAATCTTCTCCTGCAGTTCTATCTCATTTATTCTGACCGATCCCGAAGCAACCTCATATCCGTTGAGAACAAGATCGTAAAGATCGCCCAAAACCTTTCCGGGGTCCGTATCGAGATATTCCATATGCTCCTTCTTAGGTCTGGAGAACATATGATGTTCAGCCTCCCAATGGCCAAGCTCCTCATTATATGAGAACAGCGGGAAATCGACTATCCAGCAGAAAGCAAATCCCTTGCCCTGAGTAAGGCCAAGCTGAGCACCCATCCTGCTTCTCATGCTGCCGGCCTGAGCGCAGGCCGCTTTCCATTTCTCATCCGCCACGACAAGAAGAGCATCACCCTCCTCAAGAGCGAACTTGCTGATAATCGCGGCCTGCTGCCCCGCATCAAAGAATTTGGCAGCGGATCCTGAAAGCGCCAATCCGTTTCCTTCCTTCTCGGCCTTGAGAAAGAATCCCGTCTTATTCTTGTATATCTTCGCTTCCTCGAGATATTCCTCAAGCTGCTTTCTGGAATACGGCTTCGATTTGTCAAGAAGAGGAAGACGTATGGCCTTTGCGAAACCGCCATTGCAGACGACCGCCTTGGCCTTTTCGAAAGAGGAAGCCTTAAGCTCTTCGGAGAAATCGGATATCCTGCAATCAAACCTCAAATCCGGCTTGTCGCATCCATACGAGTTCATCGCATCAGCATATGGTATGCGAACGAACTTATCCGGCAAATCATAATTGACGACTTCCTTGAACACATCCTTGAAAAGCCCTTCCATAAGAGAGAGGACATCCTCACGATCCGCAAAGCTCATCTCCAAATCAAGCTGCGTGAACTCAAGCTGCCTATCTCCTCTCGCATCCTCATCCCTATAGCAGCGCGCGACCTGATAATACCTGTCAAGCCCGGATACCATGAGAAGCTGCTTGTAAAGCTGCGGACTCTGCGGAAGCGAATAGAACTTTCCTTCATAAAGCCTCGACGGAACAAGAAAATCCCTTGCTCCCTCCGGAGTGCTCCTGATAAGCGTCGGCGTTTCTATCTCCAAAAATCCCTTGCTGTCAAGATGCTTTCTGATAGCCGTCACGAACCTCGTCCTTAAAATGAGGTTGTCCTTCATCTTGCCGGATCTCAAGTCCAGATACCTGTATTTCAGACGCAAATCCTCTTTGGCTTGGGTTTTGTCATCCGAAATAGCGAACGGCAGCGTGTCGCATGTGGAGAAGACCTCTATCTCACTGGCTTCTATCTCGACCTCACCGGTAATCATGTCCTTGTTTATCAGCGAATCATCCCTTTTGCGGACAATTCCCCTCACTCCAATGCAATATTCGTTCTTCAGGCCTTTTGCCGTCTGTCTGACCTGACTGGGCGACTTGTCGTTCACTATGACCTGAACTACACCGCTCCTGTCCCTGACGTTAATGAATGTCAGACCCTCGCCGTGCTCACGTATCCGATGAACCCAGCCATTCACTATCACTTCCTTCCCGGCGAGATTCGCCTGAGCCTCTGAAACATATATGGTTCTCTTAAGCATCCTCAATACCACCCGCTGCTCTTACAGCAGCAATCATCACAAAATTATATCCATACCATGGAAAAAAATAAAGGCTATGGCGAAATGGACCCGCACGGACGCAGCCGAAACAAAAAAAATGCAGCCGTCAATACCAATATGTGGCGTCACCATATGAAAAGAACCTGTACTTCTCCCTTACAGCATGCTCATATGCGCTTTTCACTATCTCCAATGACGAGAACGCGCTGACCAGAGCCATCAAAGTGGAGTACGGCGTATGGAAATTCGTCAGAAGCCTGTTCGCGACCTTGAATTCATACCCAGGCGTTATGAATATGTCAGTGCTTGATGATCCGGACCTGACCTTCCCGGAAGCGCAATCAAAAGCGCTTTCAATGCAACGCAGGGAAGTCGTACCTGAAGCTATTATCGGCGCCTTGTTCGCCAGGGCCGAATTTATTCGATCCGCATTCTCCTGGGATATCTCATAGCTTTCCCTGTGCATCTTATGCTGTTCCAAACGCTCGGTTCTAACGGGAAGAAAAGTCCCCATTCCCACATGAAGCGTAACAAAAGCCGTTTCCACACCCCTTTTCCTGATCGCATCAAGTATATCTTCGGTGTAATGCAAGCCAGCGGTAGGCGAGGCAACCGATCCGAGGTTTCTGGCATAGACCGTCTGATACCGGCTCTCATCCGAAAACTCATCCTCCCTTTTAATATACGGAGGCAGCGGAACATGACCGTTTTCAAGAAAAAAACCCTCATCAACCACAGTCCTTTTGGAACCAGAACCACATTGCGGCATCAAGCAGAATGTTCCATCATCATTCATTCGGACTATTTCAAAATCAACATCGCCAACGGATAATACCTCGCCCATCTTGCGTTTCTTAAGCCTGTTGCTCGTAACCAGCCACGAGCCATCGCTTTCAGGCGATAAGAAAAGAAGCTCCACCTTTCCACCGGTTCTGTTATACGCAAACACCCTCGCCTTGCGAACCTTGCTCTCGTTCAAAACCAAAAGGCTGCCCGGCTCCAAAAGCCCCGGCAAATCCGCGAACATCAAATCCCTGTATTCGCCCGTTTTCCTGTTGACCGCCAAAAGCCTGTCTCCACCGCGCTTGTCCGACGGATATTGCGCGATAAGCTCATCCGGCAAATCAAAATAAAGATCCTTTGTTTCCATATCTACCTGCTTCTATGTCAAAAAGCTCATATGCCTTGGTTGTCGCCACCCGTCCTCTTGATGTCCTCTGAAGATATCCGCACTGTATGAGATACGGCTCGAAAAAATCTTCCAGAGTCTGCGCGCTCTCGCCAACGGATATCGCCAAAGTCTCCGCACCGACCGGACCTCCGTTATAAAGCATTATGAGATTCTTCAGTATTCTTATATCCTGAACCTCAAGACCGTTCTTGTCTATATCAAACTTCTCCATAGCCTCGGATACTATATCAGCGGTCACCTCCTCGCTGCCTTTGACAACCGCATAATCACGAACGCGCCTTATAAGCCGATTGGCTATCCTCGGAGTTCCTCTCGAGCATGATGCTATGCGATTCACCGCATCATCGGAAAGCCTGATATTCAAAAGCCTGCTGCTGCGCTTGACGATCAGCTCAAGCTCTTCCACAGGATAAAGCTCCATTCTTATCGTAATCCCAAAACGGGTATATAATGGCGATGAGACCTTGCCCGCCTTGGTTGTAGCGCCTATTATCGTGAACCGGTTCAAAGGAATTCTAGTCGTTCTGGCCGAAATGCCCTGTCCCAGAACCCAATCGATTCTGAAATCCTCCATAGCAACATAGAGCATTTCCTCCAATTGCGGTTTCAGCCGATGTATCTCATCTATAAACAATATTCCGGAGGGCTGCATGTTCATAAGTATTCCCGCCAGATCCTTTGGCTTATCCAAAACCGGAGCGGTTACGCTTTTGAAATCGGTTCCCATCTCATTAGCTATGACGGTCGCCAAAGTCGTCTTTCCCAATCCCGGCGGGGAAACCAAAAAAATATGATCAAGCGCCTCATTCCTCGTTTTAGCCGCTTGAATGAAAATGGAAAGATTCTTCTTAGCCTTCTCCTGACCTAGAAACTGATCCAGCGTTTTAGGCCGAAGAACATTCTCGCCGCCGGCATCTTCAGGCTGCTCGGAAGACAACAGAATCTTTTTGAGTTCTTCCTTCTCTTCAGCTGAAATGCCTGTAAAATCATTTTTTTTCCTAGCCATCTCAGCCTATCTTTGAAATCCTCTCGAAAACACGCCTGAACATCTCCTCATCGGAAACATTCGCCTTACCGTTCGCGATTTCCTTCTCAATATCAAGTATGGCGGATGCCACAAGCTCCTTCTCATAACCCATTTCCACAAGAGAAGCAAGAACATCAGCATATTCCGGACTGACGGAAGCCTTTGTTTTCGTCTTCGCTTTTCCGGCGGATTTGTCCTCTGCCTTCACAAGCTTTGATTTGAGATCCAGAATGATCTTGCTCGCGGTTTTGGCGCCGATTCCAGGAACTTTCGACAATGCCCTGATATTATCATCCTTCAAATAAGAACGGAATTCCTCAGGCGTAGAGCTTGAAAGAATCCTCAGTGCCTGTTTCGGACCTATTCCATTCACCTTCAGAAGCTCATGAAACAGGTCCTTTTCATCATCATCGTTGAAACCATACAAAATTCCGGTCTCATCGTTATGAAAATAAGCCGTCAGAAGGCGAACGCTCTCCTTTTCCTCTTCCCTGAGATTCATAAGCCTGGAAAGCGTGATCGCAGAAACAATTATCTCGAACTCAATGCCAAATGCAGTCGCCAACACCACCTTCGGCGGGCGGACATATGCAAGTTTTCCGGAAATCGCATTTATCATAATTCGGGTTATTATAGCACCTTTTCAATTTAATTAAAACCTATTGGAACAAGGGTGGGAGCCTTCGGGCGATAAACCCGCCGCTCGTTCCGATGCGGCAGGCCATATAAACGGAAACCTGATGCCCGCCCCGCGATGCGGTCCGGAACGGAGCGCATGGCGGAAGGCTGGCGCGGGCGTCCGGGCGGAAGGAGAGCGGAAAACCTGACGCATTCCGGAAACCGGGAAATGTCCGCTTTCATTCCGGGCGAACGGACACGGCATGATTCCGCAAGGGCCGCTCAAGCAGGCCTGCGGGGCGGGCAGGCCGCAGGATCGGAGCGACTACGCGCCGCCCCAGCAACGCGATACACGAAGTATTGCCCTGCCTTGCCTCGAAACTGGATCGGCGGGTTTCTCATCCCGAACAATTTTTACGCCAGCGAAAAAATTGTACCTCGGACCCGAATACGCATCAGGATTCCAGCTTGGACTTCGAGCGACAAGCAAGTTAATCAGACTAAATTGAAATCCGAATTCAAGTGTTCAAAAAAAAAGAGCCTATCAGATTGATGTTTTTTTCGAAGAATAGTCCTGATCAAAAAACAGGAATCGCATCATTTTGAAAAGATTGGCTATGTCCGAATACATTTATTCTGCCATATCCAATCGCCGGATATGCGCCGCATATGCGCGCTTTGGGTCGCAAAGCCATTT
>CADBSO010000094.1 GCA_902797395.1 uncultured Spirochaetales bacterium | reverse complement strand
ATGGCTTTGCGACCCAAAGCGCGCATATGCGGCGCATATCCGGCGATTGGATATGGCAGAATAAATGTATTCGGACATAGCCAAACTCATTTCAAAATGATGCGAAGCCTATTTTGAGCCAAGGCATTCTTCGAGAAAACCGCGAATACTGCGTTTTGCCTTTTCTCAAGGCGAAAAACAAAATTCGGCTGCGCCTCCTAAACAGCAGGTTTTTGGAAACGCCCTAAAAACAATCTCAAAGATGCTCTCTCAATAATTTCCGAAATGGCAATTAGGGAAATGACACTGCGCTCCATTCTTATCGCACATATCACACAATCCTCCATTTGCCATTGCGATCATATCATTCCTGGAAATCTGAATGCCAGCGAACAACGAGGGCAGAATAACATCCAAAACTGTAACCGGCCGGGAAATCGCCGCTGATGGTATTCCCACGGCAGGCATGCCGTCCTTATAGGCAAGCAGCGTCATATTGCCCGGCTGACAAGGCACGCCATGCGTAACGATGTCAAAGCCAAGCGATCGGACGGCCTCAGTTGTAACATCATCCGCATCCACGCTCATCCCGCCCGTCAGAAGAAGCAAATCGGCGCCATTGCCAATCAGGTCGTTGCAGGCTTCGGTTATCATCCTTTCATCATCATCGCAAATCCGCGCGCCAACAACCTCATGAGGAAAAGTGGCTAGTTTGTGCTTCAAAACCGGTTGGAACTTATCCTCTATCCTTCCGGAAAAAACCTCGCTCCCGGTTATGACAATTCCAACCTTCCTATGCTCATATTCATGCAAGACCAGCAACCTTCTTCCTTTTGCGATTTCCTCCGCCTTGGCAAGATTCTTCTCATCCGTCCAAAGAGGCACTATGCGCATAGATGCGATTCTTTCTCCCTTTTTTACCCTCATATGGTTTCTTTGCGTGCAAATAGTGACATCTTGTATGCTGTTAAGCATATTAAGAAGTTCTATATCTATTTCCAAAAAGCCATCAGCATCAGCAAATTGAACGATCTTGCCCTCGGATATTTCACCAAAATGCGTTCTATCAGTACGGGCGAGCCTAGAAAGGCGAATGGCAGCAGCCTCTTCGTGAACAAGATTGTCATCAGGATCCGAGATGTAAACGCATTTCTTCCCCATGTCAAGCAATGTTGAAACATCATCGCGCGTTATCACATGACCGCGCTTGAATCTAGCTCCCTTAAACCCCTCCGTTATCTGCGTCACATCATGCAAAAGCGGCAATCCGATCGCATCCTCAATCCTGACTTTCCTCATTTTTCCTCCTCAATCACAGAACGCTTCCGAAAAGCCGCTCCAAATCAGACACCTACCTGACTCGCCTGTTCCTTTTCTCAAACACATTTATGAAAACAAGCATGACAAATGAAATAGCCAGATTCACAAGAATCCATTTCACGGCAAGCGCCTCATCATTAGTCTGCCAAAGCTGATAAACCGTTGTTGAAACCGTAGCGGTCCTACCCGGCGTATACCCTGACACCATGCTAGTAGCGCCATATTCGCCAAGAGATCTGGCAAATACCAATACGCTTCCGGCAACAAGTCCGTTCTTGCAATACGGAACCCTGATTCTCCAAAAAATACGGATTCTGCCAATTCCAAGACACCTTGCGCTATCCGCAACATCCTCATTGAAGTCCTCAAATGAACTGCGCGCAGCCCTATACATGAGAGGGAAGCTGACAACCGCTGTTGCAATTACCGACGCCGGCCAAACCATAACCAGCCTAATTCCAAAACTATTCATAAACAAACCGCCGATTGCGCTTCTGGGGCTCAGCGCCATAAGCAAAACAAACCCCACAACGGTCGGCGGCAAAACCAACGGCAATGTCAGAAAACAATCCAAAACTCCTTTGATGATATTAGGAAGCCTTGAAATATAATAAGCCAAACACAATCCTATGAAAAACACAAGAATCGTGCTTAAAAAAGAGATTCTGATAGAATTAAAAAGCGGGAACAAATCCAACTTTTTCCAACTCCTTCAACGCCTCTTTCGTCTTCAGGTATTTGAAGAATCTCTCGGCTTCCGCCCGATGCGGACTCTTCTTAAGAATGCAAGCCGGATAAATGACTTGTCCGCACATCTGAAGCGTCGCGCTATCAACCGGTTTCAAACCTGCCGAAAAGGCGTCGGTCTGATATATGATTCCACAATCTGCCGCGCCTGAAACCACCTGAGATGTGACTTCCTTCACATTCGTGCCATATGTGAGCGAAGAAGATGCGGCATTCTCATCTATGCCGAAATAATTGAAAATCTTCTTAGTATACGCTCCAACCGGAACATCGCTGTTCCCTATCGCCAAAAGGATTCCGCTGTTTTTCTTAAGCCTATCCGCCAGATCCGCAAAGCCTGTCACATTCGCGGAATTTCTATTATTGACCGCCAGAACCACCTTGTTCTCCAAATAATTGAAAACCGTGGGAACATCAGCCAAATCCACACCCTTATCATTCTTTCCAACAGTTATGTCATTCATTTGCTTAAGAGCGGCAGATATGAATATGTCACATTCCGCGCCAGCAATGAGCTGCGTCCTCAAAGTGCCGGACGAATCAAAAGTATAGATGATATTGACATTATTGTCTTTTTCGTAGTTTTCCTTGATTGCAGTCATCGATTCTCTAAGACTAGCGGCAGCAAAAACTATCACATCGGTCTTCTTTTCAACAAAAACCTTCTCAGATGAGGCCGAACTTGCGTTTTTTCTAGAGCAAGAAGCCACAGAAAGAGCCAGCATGAAAACAAGCGCCAGCACAATGATTTTCCTAATGTTTCCCATAATGACATTATTAAATACCATTATGCGCAAGAAAATCAAATGGAGATGCCAAACCTTCAGAAACGGTACCCACCCCCCCTCTGTCATACTGCAAAAAAACTTACTTATCAACTGCGATTCTGAATCCGACAGTCTCAAAACACTCATCAGGTCCTATCACACCCACAAGCTTGAGCCTCATCGAATCGTCAACCCCATCGTCGTATGACCCGAAGCAGAAAAGCTCCTTGCTCATCTTCAAACCCTCTCTCTCGAAAACAGAGCAAATGTCTTCCCGTTCATGCCGGCGCTTTCCATCCAGTGCCTCACGGGTTATGAAGGATGTTGATGTAAGTTCAAACAAGCCGGATAGCAGATTTCTGAAGTTCACCTTATGGGAATAAAGCCTGACATATTCGGGCTTGGTCAGCAAACGCGCCTTACAACCGTATTTGCGACCGAACCATTTCAGAAATTCCTGCGCAACCTCATACGACACGCTGCGCACGCTGCCACCCTCCCCATAGGCCGACAAATAGTCATTATCGGCAAGTCCGCTTTTGATCAATGCCTGTTTCCCGGATGGCGAAAATCTGAAATTCTCTTTCATGAAAACATTGAAAAGATTAGTGTCAACCAAATCCTTGGCAACCAAAAACTCATCAAATTCCACGAATTCCCTTCCACCGATACTGCGCTCGCCAACAACATTCAAAGCCGCATCATCGGAAAGCGCAACCGAATCATCAATTAGCAAATTGAAATCACCTTCGCGAAAATCAGGAAGATCAAATGCCTCGGCGTATTTCGCGCATGATGACATATAATCATCCCCCGCATCGCTGTTCGCTATGAAAAGGCGAGCCGCCTTGACATAATCCCGATTCATCTCATCGCCGAGAAGATTCCTATAATAACTGAAATACGGCTTTTGAATATGGGTGCTATCCGCACGAAAAAGCGTTTGATAGTCAAGACAATCCTTCAGAAAATCCTTATGCGCTTTTGATTTGACGCTTTCAGGCAGTTTAATATCAGCATGAATTTTTTCGGAATATTCAAAAACATACGACAAGAACCACGCCGGACGAACCCCCACCGTCATGGATTTCAGCTTTTCATCACCATAAATGAACTCCACAACATGCTTGCCAGGTTTAACTTTCAGATTGCATGGAGTTATGCCCACGCTCTGACCATCAATCTCGACCCGCAATGGATACACGCTAGAAGAAACATACAACCTTCTGGATGAAAAGAATAAAGACGGAACTATGCAAACCGAAAGCAAGATCACCAGAGCCCATATGGAAAATTCCAAAAACGGATGCAGACCAAAACGAGATCTGAGTCGAACCCCTTCAATTTGGCCTTTATTGCCATCGGATTCCGAACCTGCAGAATCTTCCGAAGTCGTGGAATCCGCCCTTTCAAATCCGCAGAAAAAACGGGACCGCAACGTTATTCCCCTTCCGGATGCAACAGGCCGGTGGAAATTATAATTTCACGCTTATCAAGCGAATAAGTCTTATCACTGTCAAGTTCGGGACTGAACGAATATTGATAATACCCATCCTCCTCCGGCACATTCGACTTCGGACGCTGGATTTCCTCATCAGCCTCGCTTCCGCGCTTTTTCAAAACGGTATTAACGGCATATTCACTACCCGGCTTCATATAAAGCCTAACGGTCATTATCTGATTCGCCGGCTGGAAATATTTAAGCTCCCCGGAGCTTGTAAAAGTCATCTCGAGAGGATACGTATATTCCGTTAAAGTCTCGCCCTCATTCAAACAGAACGCTATCCTTTCCACACGATCCGTAACCCCAGGAACTTCCTTGTCCAGCTTGAAAACGCACTCATAACAATTAGTAAGGGTAACAACCAGCTTATCATCCAAATACGGATCTATTATGCGGAATGTCTTGGGCCCTATCTTCACGACTTTGGTATAAGCAACGGAATCAAGATCAAACGCCCCCGGATCCTCGGCCGCCCTCGGAATAGGCTTGCCATATGGCTGCGTCGGACCGTGTTTGTCAAGGAAATCCAAATAATTCTTGTATTCCTCGTATGCATCCTTTTTTTCCTGCCATTTGCGCTGCGCTTCAATAAGATATTCGGAAGACACATTGTCAACACCCCACGCAATATACTTATCAATAATAAGGCGGAAATCATAATTCACACCGGCTTCAATCTGTATCGTATCGCCAGGAGAAGCCACTCTCTTCAATATTTTTCCTGATTCAGCGCCCCTTATTTCCTGACAAGCCTGGAATTCATCCATATAATCGCTGCCATGTCCCGTGGGAACCTCCACCGGCCTGACATCAAATGTTATATACCTCTTGTGCGCCATTCTGGGACATGACACGAGAGAAACGGCAAAAACCACAACCGCTACAAACGTGAATGATATCCTCAATCCCTTGCCGCATATCGCCATTGCATCACCTTCGCAAAAAACATACAGTCCAAAAACGAATCGGGCTAGGCAGATTTGAACTGCCGACCCCTTGGTCCCGAACCAAGTGCGCTAGCCACTGCGCTATAGCCCGAAGCACGCGGAATCACTTCCACATTTCCTTAAATTCTAATGAAAAGCCCGCATTATTGCAAATTTTATTGTTTTTGTATAACCTAAATTATTGCGATGAAAAGAAAAAGAATAGCATTGCTGGCGCTTTTAACCTGCATATATGCCGGTTCCGCGCTTGCCGACAACATAACATTCTCATCAGGCAGCACCTCAATGCAAATGAAAGGAGACAGCAGGGTCGTGCACCTGACAAACGGCGCGAGCATCAATACGGGAGACGTCGAAATAAAAGCGCAAACAGTCACCATCACCGGAAAGAACTATTCGAATCTGGAATGCGACGGCAAAGTATTGATAAACGACTTCAAGCACCGGATAACCATCCATTCCACATCCCTCATCTACAACAGGGAAACGCAAAACATCATAGTGGACGGCTGGATAGAGCTGCAAGACCTCAACAATGAAGTGGCCGCCTCTGCCGCATGGCTGGATTTCAATATGGACGGCGGAATACTCAAAATGCAGATAAGAGCAAAGATAATCAAAAAGACCGAGAAAGGTCCGATGATCTGCAGAGCCGACAACATAATCTTCAATCGCGACAACAGCACATTGCTTCTCAACGGCAATTCAAGCGTGAACTGGGACGGCAACAGCTACAATGCGAACAACATACAAGTCGATCTGAAATCAGAAGAAATCAAAATGGTGGGAGAAATCAAGGGAAACATCAAGAACTGACCCCATCGGGTCTCCTGCCAAACTGCAAAGAGCACAACAATGGAAAACGCAAGCAAAGCCAAGAATGCGGTGAAAAAAATAATCAATATGATCAAAAGGTTTTTCTCATGCGGAAAAACCGCAAATAACGAACCTCTTCCGACACTGCTTTTGGAGCAGCCGGAGGTCGAAGCGGCATCAGAGCCGATAATACTCGAGCCGCCCAAACCCAAAAGGAAGTTCATACTGTCCTTCGACGGCGGCGGCAACAAAACGCTCGTAGAAGTCATAGTACTAAGCCGCATAGAAAAGATATTGAAGGAATTTGATCCGAACGCATCGCTTCAAAGCACATTCGATCTCTTCGCCGGAACAAGCGCGGGAGGTCTCAACGCCATGATGCTCGCAGGCGTGAACGGATGCGCATGGACCGATCTGAAAAAGATATCAATTCTAAAAGCATCGACCATTTTCACACCAAACAAAAAGCTTTTCTACAGAGTCATGAGCAGCAAATATGCGAACAGCGGAATAACCAAAGTGCTTGAGGAGACATTCGGCGCCATGACGCTCGATCAGACTGCTCATCCGTTTCTGGTAATGGCATTTGACACAATCAGCCTGAAACCCGTAATGATAAGCAATATGAACGATTTCAAATACCTGTCATTCGTTCAAGCGGGCCTGGCCACCACCGCCGCGCCCGTATATTTCAGTCCGCAGAAAATCACCCACAATGATACGGAATACAATCTGGTTGACGGCGGTATAGTCGCGAACAACCCATCCATGTACGCATATAAGCTGGCAAGAAGCATATTTCCAGATGCTGACGAATACCATGTGCTTTCACTTGGGTCATACAAGAATCCGGAGCATTTCGACAATACGGACGGAAGCTTCTCATGGATAGACGTGACCAAAGGATACGGACTCCCAATACAAAAAGTCTACCATGTGGCAGGCGAGGAAACCGCAAGTGAGATAATGAGCGCGATCAAGGATGTGGAATATCTCAGAATCGAAAACGGGCACGGGCAATTCAAAGACAACTTCAAAGTCGACAGCACCAGCGAGCATGACACGATCCGGCTCATGGAGATCGGCGAAAAGATCGCCGACGAATACGAAAGCAGAATAAGGGAATTCCTGAAAACCCGGTTTTCCTAAAAGACACGAGGAAATCAAGCTCCTGAGCATTCGGAAAACCATTCAAGAAAAGCTATGTCCGAAAAATTTGACTGATAAGACAGAGCCGTAGAGGCGGAGAAGCGCGCTTTAGGGTGAAAAGCCTAATGCAGGATAAGGCTTCGCGCCTATCCAAATGGCTTTGCGACCCAAAGCGCGCATATGCGCCGCATATCCGGCGACTTTCTCAAAAATCAAACCATGCTAAGGACGCTTCCGATAATCCGATGCCCGGAGAGCGCCCATAGCAAAGCCAAAAGCCAAGCGACTAGACAAGACCCTGAGCCATCATGGCGTCCGCTACAACCTTGAAGCCATAAATGTTGGCGCCGAGAACATAATTGTCAGCGCAACCGAAATCCTTCGCAGTCTGCGCGGAATTATCATGTATTCCATACATTATGCTCTTGAGCTTGTTGTCGACCTTCTCGAAAGTCCAGTGCAGCCTCTCGGAGTTCTGAGTCATCTCAAGACCTGACACCGCAACACCGCCAGCGTTCGATGCCTTGCCGGGAGCGAAAAGGACACCACTCTTTATGAAGCATTCGATAGCTTCCGCCCTAGTAGGCATATTCGCGCCCTCGCCGACAATCTTGACGCCATTGGCAACCATCACTTTAGCATCATCAAGATAGATCTCATCCTGCGTTGCGCATGGAAGCGCTATGTCGGCCTTGACCTTCCACGGCCTCTCGCCCTTAAAGAACTTGGCTTTCTGATACTTCTTCACATACTCGTCTATCTTCTTACGCTCAGCGCGGAAAGCCATGACATAATTGAGCTTCTCCTCATCGATTCCATCCTCATCCAGAATAAAGCCGGTAGAATCCGAGAGAGTAAGAACCTTTGCTCCAAGCCTGATAAGCTTCTGGGCTGCGAATGTGGCAACATTTCCATCTCCGGATATGATCACATTCTTGCCCTCGATTCCGTCATTCTTCGAGGCGAGCATCCTCTCAACGAAATAAACGAGTCCGTATCCGGTAGCCTCCGGCCTGACAAGCGAACCGCCGAACGAAAGCCACTTTCCGGTAAGAACGCCGGTGAATTGGTTCATTATCCTTTTATATTGTCCGAAAAGATAAGCCACTTCCCTGCTGCCTACGCCCTTGTCTCCGGCAGGAACATCCGTATCCGCGCCTATATGCCTGTAAAGCTCGGTCATAAATGACTGGCAGAACCTCATGACCTCGGCATCGCTTTTGCCGTGCGAATCAAAATCCGAACCGCCCTTAGCGCCGCCCATAGGCAATGTCGTAAGCGAATTCTTAAGCACCTGCTCGAAACCAAGGAATTTCAGAATATCCAAATTGACTTCCGATGAGAATCTCAAGCCGCCCTTATAAGGTCCTATAGCGCTGCTGAACTGCACTCTATATCCCCTGTTCACTCTCGGAACACCCTTGTCGTCAACCCAAGGAACGCGGAACATGATTATCCTCTCCGGTTCGACAAAGCGCTCCAGAACCGCATTTTCCTTCAATCCCCTTATGCTGTCAACAGCTGGCGACAAACTCTCCAGAACAAGACCGACAGCCTGCAGAAAGTGCTCCTGATCGGGATATTGAGCCCTTGTCTCATTCCAAACGCGTTTGCAGTAATCATTCGTAATATTGAATTCCTTCATAAAGCCCTCCTTTCGAGGAAACATGCCATGGGCCTTTCGCAAATCATGATATGCGCAATTTCGATGACTGCAGTATCTCTTTGGTTTTTTCCTCTAAAAAATAGCGCTAATAATATATTTTCTTTAAAATAATTGCAAGTTTTTCCAAGAAGTTCACAGTCATTCCGTTGGCAAGTTGTCTTCAAAGGTTTTCAAAAACCATCAGATCAGCCTACAGCTCTGAACACAGGGGAACTTGGTTATCTCATCAAACATCTCCTCGCTATCCTCTATGCTATAGGAAGTCTTATACTCCCTTTCGTTCCTTCCATTCCCAACGACCAATGTTACCCTCACGCCTCCGTTTTGAACCTTCAGAAAATCCTTCAATACGGAAAGCGACTCCTTATCGTTCAGGTTATCCAAAACTATCTTGCACACATTGACCTTGGATTCCTCCAGACTATCCAGTTCCTTCAGGCTCTTGAATATCAGGGATGTGCGATCGCCATCATCCTTTTTCGTGATCTCCAGACAATAGATCCCCATTTCCTCTATCCTGCCCTTGATTCCCCTTTCCGGACTATCCCAATCACGAGACCATACCATGATTTCCGCCGATGAGGTGTAATCGCTTATATTGAGCTTGCCCATGAGCTTTCCCGTTTTCGTTGAAAGCTCCGCGATCTTCGTAACAATGCATATGATATCGAAGGAAGTCCCATCGGGCATGGTTGTCTTAGCATCCTTCAAATTGTATCTGGTGCATCTGGCTATCAGCTGCTTATATTCATCCAAGGGATGTCCTGAAACATATGTTCCAAGAATATCCCACTCCTTTCTAAGCTTCTCCTGACGAGTCCATTTCTCAGGCGGATCAAAATACTTGAAGCTCAAAAGCTCATCATTCGCGCCTGTGGTATCAAGGGAAAACAACGAGTCGGTGACCGCATATTCTCCCTTCTTGCCGGTCTCCTTCTCAATGTATGTGCAAGCCCTCTTATAATTGTATTCCAAAGTTTCGCGTGGAATTCCAAAGCTATCCATCGCTCCGCCCTCGATAAGGCTCAGAACTATCCTCTGATTTGTGGTCTTGCTATCAAGCCTGGAAATGAAATCGACCAGATCCTTGTATTTTCCGTTTGCCCGCCTTTCCGCAATTATGTTCTCAACGAATTTCTCGCCTACGTTCTTAAGCCCGCTAAGGCCGTAAATGATCTTTCCATCCGATACGGAAAATGTCTTCTCGGAAATATTCACATCAGCGGCAAGCACCTCTATGCCCATTTCCTTGGTGCTCATCAGCGTTTCCGGAAGCTTGTCGGGATTTCCATCCTTAGCCGCCATAAGCAAGTTGGCAGCCATGAATTCGACGGGATAATGCGCTTTCAGATACCCGGCCTGATATGCCAGAAACGCATATCCCACCGCATGGCTCTTGTTAAACCCATAGCCGGCAAACGGCTCAAGAAGATCAAAAAGGCTCTCAGCATCCTCCTTCTTCTTGCCCATATCCTTAACCGCACACTCTATGAACTCCTTTCTAGCGCCCTCAAGCTTCTCCTTCTGCTTCTTACCCATTATCTTGCGGAGAACATCCGCTTTTCCGTTGCTGTATCCGGCGAACACGGATGAGATTTTCATAACCTGCTCCTGATAGACTATCACGCCGAACGTCTCCTTGAGCACATCCTCCAATTCGGGGAACGGATACTTGATCTTGCTGACATCGCTTTTGGAAGCGATATATTGCGGTATGTTCGCCATAGGACCCGGCCGATAAAGCGCATTGAGAGCGGCGAGCTCCTTTATGTTCTGCGGTTTCGCTCCCTTCAGAATAGATCGCATGCCGCTGCTTTCAAATTGGAACACGCACGAAGTATCGCCCCTGCCGAAAAGCTCCACGGTCTTCCCGTCCTCATCCTGAATCCTATCCAAATCGAAATCCTTGTCCCTCAACCTTATGAAATCCACAGCATGAGCAAGCAAAGTCAATGTCTTCAGTCCCAAAAAATCCATTTTGACCAGTCCGCAATCCTCTATTTGGGTCATAGGATATTGGGTTGCGGTCAAACCGCTTTTTATATCATAATACAGCGGAACATAGTCGGAAAGCTCGGTCTTGCCTATGACCACCCCGGCGGCATGAAGCGAAACATTCCTGGCCATGCCCTCCAGTTTCGGAACTATCTCGAAGAGCTTCTCGTATTCCGGACCCTTTTCCCGGAATTTCAAAAACTCATCATTCCTAGCATACTTGCTGCCGTCCTTGCGCGTATGTCCGTTCACAAGCCAATCGAATTCCAGATCCAAGTCATCAATAATGATCTTCTTCATGGCATTGACCTCATACAGCGGTATGTCAAGGACACGGGCAACATCCGTAATGCACTGCTTGGCTTTCAACGTACCGAAAGTGCAGATCTGGCCGACTTTATCGCTTCCATATCTCTTCGTTACGTAATCAATGACCATTTGCCGCTTGTCAGCGCAGAAATCAATATCGAAATCCGGCATGCTTATCCTTTCCGGATTGAGAAACCTCTCAAACATGAGGCCGTATTTCATAGGATCTATGTCCGTGATTCCCATGCAATACGCCACAATGCTTCCCGCTCCGCTTCCGCGACCCGGGCCAACTGGAACGCCATGCGTCTTAGCCCAATGCACATAGTCCCAGACTATCAGATAGTATCCGGGAAAATCCATTCTGTTTATGACTGAAAGCTCATAATCCAAACGCTCCTGGTATTCCTTAGGCGGATTCTCACCATAGCGGGTTTTCAAACCCTCATTCGCCACATGAACGAGGTATTCCTTATCATCCGCAAAACCCTCCGGTATATCGAACTTCGGCAATGTCGGACCCGGATAATTTATTTCCAGCTGGCAAAGAGCATCTACTTTAGCGGAATTCTCCACCACATGCGGAATATCCGAAAAAAGCTCCGCCATCTCCTCCGGCGTCTTCAAATAAAACGAATCCCCGAAGAACTTGAAACGCTTCTCGTCCTTTATGGTCTTGCCGGTACCTATGCTGACGAGAATATCCTGCGCTTCCGCATCGGCCCGATTGACATAATGCGCGTCATTAGTCGCGACCAAATCTATTCCCAACTCCTCGGAAAGGCGTATCAGCTCCTTATTGACAACGGTTTCCATGGAAATGCTCTCATATTCATCCGAATTCGGATCATACTTGGAAATCTTGTCATAATATTCATGAAAATGCCGCTGAATCTCCAAAAAATAATTGCCTTTTCCATAAAGATTCTCATACCACATGCAGGTTTCGCGAACGCCTTCCAAAAGGTCTTTTTTCCTATCGATGTAATTCTTATATATCAGCCGCGGAACCTCACCGGCAATACATGCGGACATGCATGCTATGCCTTCATGGTATTTCTCCAGAAGCGTCTTATCAACCCTAGGTTTCATATAAAACCCTTCGGTATACGCTATGGAGTCAAGCTTGAGAAGATTATGGAACCCTATCTCATTTCTAGCAAGCAGAATCAGATGATTGCGAATGTTATTGGTATTATCCTTTATGGAAATGTCCTTTTCGGCAACATAAAACTCGCAGCCTACTATCGGCTTTATGCCTTCCTTTCTGCAAACATGATAGAATTCATACGAGCCGAACATGTTGCCGTGATCCGTAATAGCCAAACTGGTCATACCGCATTCCTTGCACTTCGCCACATAGTCCTTTATGCGTCCGGCGCCGTCAAGAAGCGAATAATCGGTATGAACATGAAGATGTGTAAAACCCGCCATAATATTGAAATTATACCCTTTTTCCGGGTTTTTCAAAATAAAGGTTTTTCAAGACTCCTTCCTTTATGCAGCCCGTCCTTTAGGGTCATATGGATGAGGTCTTCTAGCCACAAGCACGACAATCGTAAAAATCACAAGAAAAACGAAAAAGCCAATCGCAAAAATCAACGGAAGCAAGATGTCACCCCCTGCCTTCAGCCACTCGACAAAAAACTTCAAAAAAAGCGACAAAAGCAGCCACATCGCAAAAAATGACACGCCAAAGAATACCGGAGGATTGCTAAGCGATGCCACAGCGGACATCTCGTACTTGAGAACTGCGGGCTTATTCTCCCAATCGCATTTGCAACGGTTCGCATAGCAACAACGAACAAATTGCCCTGCGCCGTAGCAGAATCTTCTTATTTTAACCTTGCGACCGGCAAATTCAATCCATTCCCTGCGTTTTCCCACCACAACGCAAAACCTGGAAATATCCTTATAACAAAGTCTGCGCTCAAACAACATCAGCCTGCGTACGGTAACAAACGAATCATCATAAACAACAATGCTGTCAAAATAAAATGCAGCCACACATGCAAACGCCAGCGAAACAACAACAGCTGCCGTCATCATTGGAATACCTAGTCCGAAATTAAAAGCCAAGACAAACGATGCGACTGAAAAAATCCAACCTGCAAAACCTGCTATCAGAACACATTTCGGAGGCCGAACCCTTTGGGAAATCCTATCCGTTCCCGCCGATCTGAGCAAAGCGATCAGCATGCAAACTCCCGTAAACGCTAAAACAACCGCACAGGTACGAACAAAATACTCATGCATACGGACAATCCATGACTACAATATGAAAAGGACTCTAAATGCCTCCATACCAGTCTCAAACAAAAAAGGTGCCGAGCGGATTCGAACCGCTGAACGATGGTTTTGCAGACCACGCCCTTAGGCCTCTTGGGTACAGCACCGGGAAAAGAAGCAATTCAACTTTGTGCCATATGGAATCAATAGGAGGCAACCAATGAAAACGACAAAAGCAGCACAAAGTGAATTTACTTCCGAACAATAAATATATTAGATTCGCCAAAAAAAGGCAAATAATTTCAGACGAACATGACCATAAACATCTCATCCTCATCAGAAAATCCGGAGATGTTCTGATTGTCAGCAACGCACGGTCTCACATCAAGCCCCTCGAAAACCATTGCGATCATCCGATCTGCTACCAATGCGCGAACATGAGACATCAGCTCTGCGGAGACCTGCTTCCTTTTCATGATGTCCCTTGCCGTCCTGTCTTTCCCTTCATACGAAATCCGATCATCAAGCAGCGGCCTGCGGATATGAAAGGGCCTTTTCGCCACCAGAATGCAATCAGTCGGCAAATCCGTCAGCGATTCCCTCATGAACCCGGCTCGAACTACCGACACTATCGCTCTGCCTGAGCATGGCAGATCATATGAGCCCTCGTTTTCAACGAAAACATCATAAGAGCAGCCATCCTCATGATGACGAACCAACGCCAGCGAGCCCTTTCTATGAAGAACCACAACATCGCCTTGGACAAGCCGGCCGGAATTGCTGCCATTGCACGCCAGATCCAAAATGCCATCAACGCTCCGACGCTTTATCCTGTTGTTGTTGGAACTCCTATATCCCAGCAATGAAAAAGCGGAAAACACCGCTGAGTGGTCATCAGTCCCTCCTTTTCGTCGCATGCGACGACTTAAAAGAGCGTTCGAATACGAAGGAAAAACCTCATCCAGAACCGGTTTAAGCCTATGTCTGATCGAAGTTCTCAAAGCATCGGACTGCATATTCGTCGAGTCCTGCGAAAACACAAGTCCTGATTCCGCAACATTCCGCTCATTCTCCTCATGGGAAACCGACAAAAGCGGACGGCATATGTTTCCGACAACCTCCTCTACGGATCTCTCCAGACTTCCCCCTCTGAAGAAGTTGATCATATCGCTTTCATCACAATCATCGCGGTTATGCGCCGTGAAAACATATTCGACTCCATGGGTCTTGCAATAATCCTGTATGAGACGATATCTTACCTGACGGGCGGCGCACTCAACCCCCATGCTTTTCGAAAGAGATGCTATCTCATCAGCATCAGCATCAAGAACGACCAGCTCAACCCCCAATCCGGCAGCATTGCTCTTATTAAGGGAAATCTCGCATTCAAGTTCTTGCGGGCTTCTCAAATGATGATTCACATATATCGCGATAGGATATTCGAAAATACCCGAAAGAGACAAAAGAAGCGACAAGCTGTCAGCGCCTCCGGAAAACGCAACCGCGATCTTTCGACATGAAGCTATGCCATGCCTATCCAAAAAGGATACTACAGCCTCATCTATTTTTTTCCGCGCATTTCCTTTTTGCCGCATCGACATCACCATCCGCAATGAAATCCATGACTATTCCGACAGCCTTGGCGCAGCTCTCATCCAATGCTGCTATCTTCTCAGCGCTCATTTTCCTAAGAACGCTGCTAGCCGCATCCAAGACAATTCCATTGACTGCTTCCCTGCCGACACCTATGTACATGCGATAGAAATCGTTTCCCTTCGGTCCGAGCGACATTATGCTTTTCAAACCATTATGCCCGGCGCTGCTGCCTTGATAATGAAAGCGGATCCGACCCGGCTCCAAATCAATGTTATCGCAAAAGACAATGAGTTTTTCGATTTCGATGTTTCGCAAATGAGAGAAAACCTCCCCCGACAAATTCATGTAGGTGAGAGGCTTTATGAATTTGATTTTCCTTCCATCCTGATAATGATCGGCTTCCAGAAAATTATCCTTTTTACGCATCTGCAAAGACAATATGCCAGATGCGATATCAATGCACCTGAAGCCTATGTTATGCGCAGTGGAAGAATATTCGGGGCCTGGATTACCAAGCCCCATTACAACTATCATTTCTTCGCGTCTTTATCAGCAGCAGCCTGCTCGCCTTCAGCAGGAGCAGCCTCATCAGCAGCCGCAGGAACATCCTGCCTGACATACTTGATGGTAGCGACAGTAGTATCCGGATCATCAAGAAACTTAACGCCCTCTATGGCCGGAATATCGCTTATCGAAATATTCTCATTGACGCCAAGCTTGGAAATATCAACCTCGATCTTATCAGGAAGATCCTTAGGCAGACATTCGATTTCCGCATCGTGCGTAATCTGCTCAAGCACTCCGCCTTCCCTTACGCCAACTGCAGTGCCAACCAAAGTGATCGAAACCTTCGTGGTAAGGATCTTACCCCTCTTGATCTCGTAGAAATCCAAATGGATTATCCTGTCTGAAATCAGATCTTCCTGAACAGCCTTCAAAAAGCAAACGATATCCCTTCCCTCGATTTCAATCTCAATGAGGGAAGTCTTCGTCAGCTTGCCTCTCAGCCTATTGAACTCCAAAGCGCTGACTGTGAACGAAAAGGGCTTCTCCTGTCCGTAGATGACACACGGAATCCTTCCCTGTCTGAGAAGCCTTCTGCTTCCTCTAGTACCAAAATCCTCCGTTCTTTCGACGGCGGCCAACTTGAGCATTTCCTTTGCCATATGATTTCTCCTTATCCGCCCGATTCGTTTCCGGGCATTTCCAAAAAAAGCCTTTCAGCAACGCGTAAAAAAAACAAACGGATGAGAAAATAAAGGAATCCGCGCTTTTGCCGGAAAAAGGGATGAGTTTCCCAAATCGCATGCACTGCCGAACTCCCTCACTCTCACCGACTCCATGATCGGTTACCATAGGGCTCGCACTTCGCATCCACACGCCTTCCATGACCATGCCGAAAAACCTTCGCCAGCACACGCGGCAAAAACAACATGACCCGATCAGCATATGATTGTTTTCGGTTTAGGCGGATTCGAACCGCCGACCTCAAGTCCCCCAGACTTGCATGCTAACCCCTGCACCATAAACCGATTATCCGCTTTTCCAAGCGGAATTCCGCTAGTTCATTAATTTTATGACAATAGCGAATAAAATTCAAGGTTAATCAGCGCACCGGCATGCCGATAGTGCTGATAATACCGATACAGCCAGCAAGCGGATATCACTTCTTCTCCGATTTCCAGAAACGCGGATATGCTATGACATCCCTGATATTCTGCATGCCGGTCAGGTAAAGAATCGCTCTCTCGAATCCGAGTCCGAATCCGGCATGCGGAACGCTTCCGAACTTGCGAAGATCAAGATACCATTCATATTCGCTTTCATTCAATCCCATTTCACGGATTTTGGCAAGAAGCTTGCCGTAATCCTCCTCCCTCTCGCTGCCTCCTATGATCTCGCCCAACCGCGGAACAAGAACATCCATAGCTCTAACAGTCTTGCCATCATCATTGGCTTTCATGTAAAAGCTTTTTATCTCCTTAGGATAATCAGTAAGAATAACCGGAGCCTTGCAAACGGTTTCGCTTATATACCTCTCATGCTCGGTCTGAATGTCAGAACCCCATTTCACAGGATACTCAAAGGATTTGTTGTTCTTTTCCAATTCCTTGATGGCTTGCGTATATGTCATGCGAACAAAAGGCTTTTCGATAACATGCCTTATGGTATCAACAACGCCCTCGAGAATGAACTTGTCGAAGAACTCCATATCACGCGGATCATTATCAAGAACATACTTGAAAATGTATTTCAAGAATTCCTCCGCAAGATCCGCATTGTCATTCAAGTCATAAAACGCCATCTCCGGCTCCACCATCCAGAACTCAGCCAAATGGCGTGTAGTTGACGATTTCTCAGCCCTGAAAGTCGGCCCAAAAGTATAGATGTTCCTTATCGCAGTAGCATAGGATTCGCCCTCAAGCTGACCGGAAACGGTAAGAAAAGCCCTTTTCGAGAAAAAATCCTTGGAAAAATCCACACCGCCGTCCTTGGTCTTAGGAGGATTGGCGAGATTCAATGTAGTAACCTCAAACATCTCGCCCGCGCCCTCGCAGTCAGAAGTCGTCACAAGCGGAGTATTAAGATAGAAAAAGCCCTTTTCCTGGAAAAACCTATGTATTGCATAAGCAAGTATGCTCCTGACCCTCATAACAGCGCCAAACGTATTAGTCCTTCCACGAAGATGAAGCTTTTCGCGAAGGAACTCGAATGTCTGATGCTTTTTCTGAAGAGGATAGGAATCATCCGCATTGCAGAACATCCTGCAACTTTTCGCCAAAAGCTCAACGCTTTGATTTTTGCCCAAACTCTTCTGAAGCACGCCCTCGAATTGGCATGAAGCGCCAGTATTCATCGCCTCAATCGTTTCAATATCAGCGAATCCCTCCTTATCAACCACCACTTGAAGCGCATCAAAACAAGTGCCGTCCCCTACGGAAATAAAAACAACATTTTTACTATCCCTTTTAGTTCTGACCCACCCGGTCGCAACAACCTCAGCTCCTTCCTCGAGCGCCAAAATCTCCTTGATCGTTTTCTTCATATCCTTTTCTCCAGTACTCTGACTTTGCCAATAATATCCGCAATGATCTGCTCGAACCCATCAAAATCACTTCTCAGCTTGCTATTCGACTTTTCCAAAGCGGATAGTTTTCCGACGATTTCATCAACGCCATTCACAAGTTCCGCAACCACGCCGCTCAAATTGCTTCCTGATCCGGAAACCTTTGATTTAAGCTCCTCGATCTCTCTGTTCATCGCAACAATCATCTCATCACGTGAAATGTTGTTCTCGGCCGTGTTCCGTATGACAGTGTTGATATTATCAAACCGCATCACCAGAGCTTCGGCTTCACGCATCTTCTGATTGAAATAATCAATCTCTTTTTTTGCCGCATCAAAGCGCTCTGTTATCTCCACCGCTCTGGCTTCGGTAATTTCAAGCCTGTCGCTCACGATGCCATTGAAATCATTGCGGAACTTATAAATAAGCCTCTCCGCTTCCTTCAGCGAATGCTTCTCGGCAATGCGCCGCCACTTAAAATAAAATACGGCGCACAACGCGGCAGAGAAAAACGCAACGCAAACCGACAGGATCTCCAAAATAGTAATTCTATATCTCCTTCAAATCGTAGCGCTTGTTATAGCTGGATACGAAATAGCAAACACCCAAAACCACCAAGGCGATTCCAAGCAACTTCAAAACAAAATCACCCAGAAACCTTGTGACAACACCAGGAAGCAGCGCAATGCCAGCAATGAAAAAAGCCAGACCCTCAAAAACCAAAGAACTGCCCCAGCCCTCCGGCTTGAACAAAATGGCCTGAGCTATTGTCAAAACACCCAGCACAATCAAGGCGAATGCTGCCACATATATGACAAAACGCCAGAGATATATGTTGGCCCTATACAATATTGACGGAAATGCGATCATTACCACAGCCGCTATCGCCATGATCACGGATTTTGTGACCATTGACGATTTAAGACTGGGATCCTCCATTTCCCTCGAAACCAAAAAGGAACGGATGCTGGCAATCAGTATGCCGATCCCTATGATTACCGCTAGAACCGAAAGCGTATTTTCCGTTTGGAAAAACAGCATAACGCCGGAAACAACCATGGCGAGCGAAACAAGGAACGACATCGCAAGATTCGCCCGCCTATTGACAAAAAATTTCTTTCCCATAAAACCAATCGCCTCGAGACCGGAATCAATTTGCAGACTCCTGAACAGGCTCTTGAGCAGGCTCCTGAGCAGGTTCCTGAGCAGCAGGGGCCACAGCCTTCTCTTCGACAACTATCTTATTTACCTTCACTTTGAATATGAGATAAGAATTAGGACCAATAACAGGGCTTACAGCAACGGGTCCATATCCCAATTCAGGATTGATATAGAAAATATATTCAGCACCTTCTTTCATGAGTTTGATACCCTCTATAGCGCCTGGTATGAGGTTTGAAACCCTGAACTCGATCCCCTCATTCTTGTCAGCCTGAACCATATCATTCGGCTCGCCCTTCTTATATACGGACATGACATAGTCCACATTGACCTTCGAGCTTTCCGTTATTCCACCATTGCCAGTACCTTCGGAAACGATCTCATACATAAGACCGGAATTCGTCTTGATGATGCCAGGGCGAGTGGCAAGCGTTTCAAAATAGCTCTTTGCCTCTTCCGCCAATTTTGCCACAGCAGCATCAGAATCGGCCTTAAGCTTGTTGCCAATCTCCATAAAATACTCATACTCGATTTCCTGACCGCTATAAGCATCCAAAACCCCCTGAAGGAAAGCGCCCATTTCAGAATCTGTGGGAGCCTGCTTTATTTCTCTGCCATATACCTCGGAATATATGCCCCTGATATTTCCGACAGTCTGCATAGCGAGCGCATAAGCCACTTCCTCCGGCGTATTTGAGGGAACAACAGGAGAGATGGACTTTACCTTGCCGTCCCCGTCGCGAACACTAATCTGATTTCCGCTAATGACAATATGCTCAGGCTTGACAATATCAGCAGAAGCAGCCGCATTCGCATCAGATGCGGTATCAGTTGCGGCATCAGATGCGGAAGCGCTACTGGCAGGTGATGCTTCAGCAGCAGGTTTCTTTTTCGCACCGCATGAAAACAATGCGACCAGCACTATAAGCAAAATAATAATATTTTTTCCCTTCAACATGATTCATCTCCAATAAAAATATCTGCAGAACTTTTCCAAAATTTTTTCAGAGTTAATTTCAGAGCACTTTTAAAAAAACTCAGAGTCAGAATCCGCAGATGCCTTTCGGCCATAAAAAAAAGCGATAGGATCGCTCCTATCGCTCGCATTTGAAGAAGCACAAGGACGCTTCTGATAGATACATATTCCAATGCCTTGGAAAACAATCATTCCAAAAGCATCCGCAACTTTCCTCTTATTTGATTCTCGGCTTTGCCTCATCAAGCAACTGCTGCAATTTCTCCGCAGGATTCTTGAACTTCGAAAGGAAGATCATAGCCGCAATGATATAAGGCTTGAAGGAAGCCTCCTTATAAAGCGGATCCCTGTACCTATCGAATACCGAAGCGGCAACCTCGCCATGTTCACAAGAAACACCAGTAATATCAGCAGGAAGACAATGCAAATAGAGAGCCTTTCCGTTCTTCGTGGTAGACATGAGCTCTTCAGTGCACTCCCAATTCTTAAACCTGGCATTGTTCTCAAGACATCTCCTCTCAAGGTCAGCCAAAGCCTGCTTGTCACCGGTCTCAACAATCTTGGTTCTCTCTTCCATGATGGAGTAAGGAGCCCAAGACTTAGGATACACGATGTCAGCGCCCTCGAAAGCCTCTTCCATGGAATTGACCTTCCTGAACGAGCCACCGCTCTTAAGCGAATTGGATCTCGCGACATCCTCGCATTCCTTCATGACATCATAGCCTTCCGGATGAGCAAGAACAACTTCCATTCCAAACCTTGAGAAAAGTCCGATAACACCCTGAGGCACTGAAAGCGGCTTTCCATACGACGGGCTGTATGCCCAAGTCATGGCAACCTTCTTGCCCTTAAGCTTGTCAACACCGCCGAAATAATTGATCACATGAAGCATATCGGCCATCGACTGCGTCGGATGATCTATATCGCACTGCAAATTGACAAGAGTAGGCCTCTGCTCGAGAACGCCGTCCCTATAGCCCTGCTGAACAGCATCAGCGACTTCCTTCATATAGGTATGACCCTTTCCGATGTACATATCATCCCTTATTCCGATGACATCAGCCATGAACGAAATCATATTCGCGGTTTCCCTGACCGTCTCGCCATGTGCAATCTGGCTCTTGCCCTCATCAAGATCCTGAACTTCAAGACCAAGGAGATTGCAAGCGGAAGCGAAGCTGAATCTCGTCCTCGTCGAATTGTCCCTGAAAAGCGAAATACCGAGTCCCGACTGGAAGACCTTGCTGGAAATATTGTTCTCCCTCAAGCCCCTCAAAATCTCAGCAACCGTAAAAGTGGCAGCGATCTCATCGTCGCTCTCCTTCCAAGTGTGAAAGAAATCATTGAGATACATCTTAGAAGTATCATAACCCCTAAGCTGGTCGATATACATCCCGATCGTTACTTTGTCCTTCATCCTTCATCTCCTCTATTATAATAGATGCATAATAATTATTATTTCTGCTTATTATAGCATTTTTCATAAAACTTGCAAAAACTGGCTCGGCCTTCGCACGCCATCCGCGCCAATCGGCCCCGGCCACCACGGGCCATACACAAAGTATTGCCCCGCGGCATCCGCAGCCTGCATAGCGCGGCTAGCGCGCGAATCCCTTCGCCAACCGCCAGCCGCAACACGCCATCCGCGCCAATCGGCCCCGGCCACCACGGGCCATACGAGCGGAAACCTGACGCCCGCCCCGCCATGCGGTCCGGAACGGGGCGCATGGCGAAAGGATGCCATGCCTGCTCGGGCGGAATGAGAGCGGCGAATCCTGGCACGCTCTGGAAACCAGATGACCCCGCTTTCATTCAGAACGATCAGGAACGGCATCCTTGCGCAAGGGCCGCGCAGCAGACCTGCGGGGCGGGCATGCCGCAGGATTGGAGCGACTACACGCCGGCAAAAGTGATACGAGCGGAAGCCTGACGCCCGCCCCGCCATGCGGTCCGGAACGGGGCGCATGGCGGAATCCGCATACGCCGGACGGACAGAAGGAGAGCGAGAGCCTGACCCGCCTACGGAAACCGGACGGCGGCGCTTTCATTCGGGCCGGCTGGCGGATGCGGATTCCGCGAGGGCCGCGCAGCGGGCCTGCGAGGCGGGCACACCGCAGGATCGGAGCGACTACACACCAGCAAAAGTGATACGAGCGGAAACCTAGCGCCCGCCCCGCCATGCGGTACGGAACGGGGCGCATGGCGAAAGGATGCCATGCCTGCTCGGGCGGAATGAGAGCGGCGAATCCTGGCGCGCCCCGGAAACCAGATGACCCCGCTTTCATTCAGAACGATCAGGCACGGCATCCTTGCGCGAGGGCCGCGCAGCGGGCCTGCGGAGCGGGCATGCCGCAGGATTGGAGCGACTACATTCCAGCGGCGCCAGATGCTGGAATGATACGAGCGGAAACCTGGCGCCCGCCCCGCCATGCGGTACGAAACGAAGCGACTACATGCTGCGACAGCGGCACGCTAGCAACCCCGCCTAAAAATCTACACAATCAGCCAATACGCTCAGCAGCCAGCATTCACATATGCCTTAACATCATCAACAGACAAGCCTAGGCATTCCGATATTTCATTTATATCAAAACCTCTGCCCAACATCATGCGAGCAACCTCTACCTTAGCAGAAGCCCTGCCTTTCCCAATGCCTTTCTCAACCATTTCCCTTATAACATCGCTCGTGTTCCCCTCCTTTGCAACCCAAATCTTTAAGCTCTTTCGTCCTTTTTCTAAGCTCGTCATAATGCATATCCCCCAACTTTCCTGCAGAAAAAATCCTGCATCAGTCTGCCCAATGCGGTATCACCTCCGCGACACGAGCCATTAACATAAATTATGTGTTCCTTGTCAGCAAGGTCAACGCTGACTTCCTTAAGATCGGACTTTCCAAAAATGACTCTCAAAGCGCATTGCATGCTAGCCAAATCATCTCTGAAAAATACCGACATATAATAAACAATAATCCGCGAATTCCCTCTTAAAGTCCTCACCGAATTCCAGTATGCTATCGGCAGACAACCCCTCATCGTTCATAATATTTATTGGCTATGTCCGAAAGTTTGACTGATAGGACAGAGCCGCAGAGCCGGAGAGGTGCTGGAGAGGCGCGCTTTGGGGCGAAAAGCCT
>CADBSO010000093.1 GCA_902797395.1 uncultured Spirochaetales bacterium | reverse complement strand
GCCTTATCCTGCATCAGGCTTTTCGCCCCAAAGCGCGCCTCTCCAGCACCTCTCCGGCTCTGCGGCTCTGTCCTATCAGTCAAACTTTCGGACATAGCCCAAACATTAGAAATCCGCGCTTGGAGAGTGTGAATTTGAGGGCATTTCCAAAAACTTGCTGTTCGAAAACGCTTGCGGATTTTCGAGACGGAAAAACGGTAGTTTTCCTTTCCGAGAAGAAAAGGAAAATAGGAATACTATCGTATTTTGAGGCTTTTTGCCGTTTTTTATGGCTGGAAAGGCGTCTTGCAGGTTCGGACTCTGAGGTTTTTGGAAGCGCCCTTGAGAATTGGCGGGGATATCGCTAATATTAATGCTATCTATTTGGAGAAGAGATGAAGAAGTTTTTTTGCATTTTAGCAGGTTTTGCGTTCTGCTTTGCGCTTATTTCATGTGATTGGCTTAATGACGTTATCTATCCGGATGAGGAGGAAAGCGCCAATGCCGCGGAAATCCTCATAAGCGGAGGCGCGGTAGATGTATCCGGGGTCGGATTGAATAATAATTTCAGCGGTTTGATTTTTGCGTTGGAGTTGAAGAATCTTGAGTTCAACAGCGATGCGCAAGCCGTTCTGACAGAAGGCTACAAGCTCGATGCGGATACGGGTTCCGCTCTTTGGGCGAAATTCGAAGTGGCTGAGCCGGTTGTTGAAGGTGATACCAAGCTCATAGTCAAAGCGAGCGGAACATTGCGTGAGGAAAGTCTTGATTTTACTCTCAAAGTGAATAAGAATTGGCTCAACACTTCCAGTAGTGATGTCGCATACGCTGATGAAAAGGCGTATATCGCCGTTTCCGGAAAGCTTGCTTCGGCTTCGTCATCATCTGCTAAGGCCCAGATTGTTCTGGCATCATCTGAAAATATATATTTGTCTTCGTCTCTCGCTCCCATTGACATGGAAGTTCCGGTGTATTTGGTGAATGCAAGATTCACTGAAGACGCTGCGCGAGCGCTGAAGGCGAACGCTAATCTGAAGTCAATTTCCGGTGTTGTGGATTATACGGCTCCGGAGTGGCTTGGAATAACCGTGAAGGAGGATGTTGCCGCATCATCCCGATCCATGGTTCTGAGGTTTTCCGGAACGCCAACTGCGAGAAGCGGAGCCGGAAAGTTTGGAATCACATTCGATAGCGGATGGTTTGAAAGCGTTTCCGCTGATGTGTCCGGGCTTGAGAACAGGCGGTTTGAGTTCAATGTGGCTCAGGAGCCGGAGGGGGATGCGTATTCCATATCGCCATCATCCGGTACGATGATAATCAAGCAGGCATCCGCCAGATGCGAGAAGGCTGCTTCGTTTGTTTTAAGGAATATCGTATTCTCAAATGCTGCTGCGGAGGTTCTCAAAAGGAACAGTGATCTTGCTTCGGATATTCACGTTGTTGTCAGAAAGACCGATTCCGATTCTGACGCTGCGGTTCCGGATTGGATCACATTCAAGGTGGCGGAGGATGTTGTTGCGGGCGGCAATGAGCTGAAAATCAATGTTTCGGCTGTTCCGCCGGATCTCAATGAGGTTCGCTTTGAGCTGACGTTGAAGAAGGAATGGCTGAGAAGAGCCAGAACATCAGTGCGGGAGATAACGGATGATCTCAAAGTTGAATATGCGCTGTCGCAGCGGGCTGGAACGCATGATAATACCGCTGTAAGCACAGGAGAGCCTGCAGTTCCAAAAAAAGATGCCGGGTCAGGAAAGCAAGCGAATTTGTCTGATTTGAATGCGATGGAGATAAGACCGGGTCAGACGTCATTGCCGATGGAAGCGCATCTTTGCCAGAATCTTTATACTATAGCTGTGAACTATCCGGAAGGCGATTATACCGGGGAGACTTTGGCTGATTTCGTATTGAAAGGGAGCGGTGGAAATACGGATATCTCATCATATTCCGCGCTTGCGGCAAAGGGCGAATTGAAGGATACGCCTCATGGCGAAGGCAATTGGAACGACATGTGGGATATGAATTCGATCGGCGCGGCGGAAATACAGACGACTGGAAGATATTGGTTCACCGATACGAACAATCTCATCAAATATTATATAACAACCGGAGACAACAGAAGGGATGAAACGACTGGAAAGATGGTAAACGGAGCTTACGAGGGCGTTGGCATCTATAACAACGTGGATTCGGATTATTGGATGAAACTGGAAGCCGGATTGAGGAATGGGTTTCTTAAGGACGCTGATATGCTCAAAGGAGAGAGGGATGCGTTCGGGCTTAGCGAATATGATAGGGATCGCACTTCGTATTTCTATGTCATAGTATGCGATTTCGGCGAGGGCAGCGCGAATGTGAACGGGAGAGCGTATAGCGGAACCTCCGGGGTTTACAGCTCGATTCACATACGACCGGGCGAGTACAGCAATTGCGCTGATATATTCTATATCAACGCGCGTTTCATAGAGTCTTTTGTCAGGGCGGCTAAGAATACCGATGCGAATGCGAGAATGGATTCAATCCTTGCGACCGCGGCTGATAATGCGGTATCTACGCTTTTGCATGAATACATGCATTATCTTATGGATGCGAATCATCTCCTGCTCGCGGAGGAGGAGTTCTCGGATTTCATCGATCCTGAAACCGAAACGATATTCGATTCTGATGGAAATCTTCCGATACCTTATGGCACCACCAGAACCGATGCCAGAATCAGAATGTATTCCGGAATGAATTACGGAAGCCTTTTCTGGATAGAAGGCACGGCGAATTACGCGCCGTACAGGATGATTGGCGAATCGGATAAGAGCGCTGTCAAGTCGTGGTTGGGCAACATGTCATCATGGCGTCCTTCGATTTGCGATTCCGACAACAGGTCTGCTAGCGCGGGAAACACCTATTCCGTGTATGGCGCAGGCGGTTTGTTCTTCTCATATGTGGCGGAGAAATACGGCAAGGGGACGATCAACAGATTCCATTCCTGGCGCGATACCGGCGCTGATATAAAGAGGGCTATTGCGAATTTGCCCGAAGCATCCCATGAGTCCGCCATAAGGGATTATGTCGGAAATATCAAGACAATCACCAAGGGCGTGCTCGGTGAGGATTTCAAGGATGTGTATTTGAATTTCCTTTATCAGTGCATGTCATCCATGAGCGACAGTGTTACGATCAAGGGGTGCGTGAGGGATTTCAATGCTCCTGAGGACTGGGGATTTGCCGCAGGACTTAAGGATCTTATGCTTGATTCGCTGAGTGATTATGTCGTGTCGAGAAATTCCGTGACTTCGGGAATCACAGCGACGAATATTCCCGAGCTTTCGTTTGTCATAAACAAATGGAACGCCGTTCCCCAATCATTCGATTTAAGCGTGACAAAGGGCAATGTGAAATGCTATGCCATTTGGTTCTGATGCGTTTTCAGTTTTTAGGAGAGGTTTTTTCAAAACTCATTTCAAAAGGGCAAGCAGCATGAAGTAAGGAGTTTTGGAAAAGCCTTGGGAATGTTTTGATGCGGAGCGGAGATTTCCGCATCGTTTCGGAATTGATTTTTGAAAACCCGTTTCGGATGCCGGTTTTTTGCAAAAACCAATGAATTATCGTAAGATATAAAATCGGAGTTTCGGAAGCGCTTTATGGAACTGTCATGCATGGTCATGCGGATGTCTTGGGGCTGCTTGTTCGTTTGAGGTGGTTATGCCAGAGATACAGATACAGGAATTGCTTGAGGCGATAAACAGGGATGGAATCGAAAAGGGAGAGGCTGAGGCGAAGAGGATAATGGCTGACGCTGCGGCGAAGGCGGATTTGATCATTCGGGAAGCTGAAGAGAAATCCAAAGCCATGATATCGGCGGCAAAGGCCGAATGCGATGTTTTCGTGAAGCAGGGTCAGGCGGCGCTTGGCCAGGCTGCTCGCAATGTTTGCCTTTCGTTGAAATCGGAATTGAATGGCATGCTTGGAAATGTCATACGGAAATCCCTCGCTCCAGCGCTTCATTCGGATAGCATTGTGGGGCTGGTGCGGGAAGCGATGAAAAGCGTTCCATCGCAGAATGTCGTTCTCGAGCTTTCAAAGGATGCCTACGAAGTCTGCGCCAATGCGCTTCATGATGAGATTTCCAAAGGTCTGGAGGTTCGGATCGGAACTGCGGTCAGGACTGGTTTTCGGCTTAGCGAGAAGGACGGATCAGGATATTACGATTTTTCCGAGGATGAGCTGATAGGGCTGATAATGCCGTATTTGTCTGATTCGCTGAACGATGCGCTGAAGGGATGAGGCGCTGTTGCCATGAACGGCTATTATTATATATTGTCATCTCTGCCAAGCTTGTCTGCTGATGTGCCTGCGCCGTTTGATTCGGATTCGTTTTTGCTGAAGATAGCGGGTTTTGTTCCGGATAGGGATTACGAATGCATCAGGCGGATATTGAAGGACGAGCCGACCGATTGCGGTGTTGTCAGGGAGTACCTGAGGAAGAAGGATTCGATCGACAAGCTGCTTCTCAACAAGCGCGAGAAGAGCCTTTGCGGAAAGAATGTGAGGTATTTCGGGGCTGTTGAAGCTGATGCCGAGTCGATTGCGCTGGCCGAGAAGGCTTTTGCGGATGATAATCCGCTTAATGCCGAGAAGAGCATTTTGAAATTGTATTGGAATTGTGCGGAAAAGATCGCTTGTATGCATTGCTTCGATTTCACATCGCTATGCGTGTATGCGATCAAGCTTAAGATTCTTTCCAGACTTGGAAATTTCGATAGGAAGAGGGGTGCGGATGAGTTTGACAGGATTCTTTCCCCGCTTAGGATATCGGACATAGGATGATTGTTTGAAAAGGAGTGCTGATAGGGCAATGGAAGAGAAGAGGGGAAAGGTTATCGGAGTCAACGCCAATCTCGTTAAGGCCTCGTTTGAGAGCGCGGTCGAGAAGAATGAGATCGCTTATATCGCAGTTGATGGCGGCAAGCTCAAGGGCGAGGTGATCAGGATCAATAACGGAACATGCGATATTCAGGTGTATGAGATGACTGTTGGGATAAAGGTCGGCGATGATGTCGAGTTTTCGTCTCAGCTCCTATCGGTTGATTTGGGTCCTGGTCTTTTGGGTCAGATTTTCGATGGCTTGCAGAATCCGCTTCCATCGCTTGCGAAGGAATGCGGCAATTTCCTTAAGAGGGGCGTTTATTTGAATGCTCTTCCTGATAGCATGTGGGAATTCAAGAGAATAGCCGCTGTCGGGGATGTGCTGGAGGCCGGTGATAGGCTTGGAAGCGTTAAGGAAGGGATTTTCACGCATTATATAATGGTTCCGTTCGATCTTATGGGGAAATGGAAAGTCTCCTCGATAAGGGATGACGGTGAGTATAGGCTATCGGATGCGATATGTAGCGTTGAGAATGCGGTTACAGGCGAGAAAAGGAATCTGACGATGGTTTTCAGCTGGCCTGTGAAGAGGGCTATAACGAATTACGAGCGCAGGCTTGCCCCGAAGGATACGCTCGTCACTCAAATCAGGATAATAGATACGTTTTTGCCGGTTGCCAAGGGTGGCACGTATTGCACTCCCGGTCCGTTCGGAGCGGGCAAGACGGTCCTGCAGCATATGACGAGCAAGAATGCCGATGTGGATATAGTGATCATAGCCGCATGCGGAGAGCGCGCCGGAGAGGTTGTTGAGATTCTCAAGGAGTTTCCGGAGCTTATTGATCCGAGGACCGGAAAATCTCTTATGGAACGGACGATCATAGTATGCAATACGTCGTCCATGCCGGTTGCCGCCAGAGAGGCTTCCGTGTACACGGCAGTTACTATGGCTGAGTATTACAGGCAGATGGGGCTTCATGTTCTGCTTCTTGCGGATAGCACGTCAAGGTGGGCCCAGGCGATGAGGGAAATGTCCGGAAGGCTTGAGGAGATTCCCGGTGATGAGGCTTTCCCTGCTTACCTTGAATCCCTCATAGCTTCGTTTTACGAAAGGGCTGGCATCGTCCGCCTCAAGGATGGAAGCGTTGGCAGCGTTACAATAGGCGGAACCGTATCTCCGGCGGGCGGAAATTTTGATGAGCCTGTCACGCAGGCGACTTTGAAGGTTGTCGGAGCGTTCCATGGCCTTTCAAGGGAAAGGAGCGACGCAAGGAAGTATCCTGCCATACATCCTCTCGATTCATGGTCGAAATACAAAGGCGTAATAGACGAATTAAAGGTTTCCGAAGCCAGAAGGCTGCTGTTCCAGGGAAACGATGTCAATCAGATGATGAAGGTTGTCGGAGAGGAAGGCGTTAGCATCGAGGATTATTGCATATATCAGAAGTCGGAGCTTCTTGATAGCGTGTATCTTCAGCAGAATTCCTTTGATCCGATGGATGGTGCGGTTTCGGCTGAAAGACAGAATCATGTGTTTGATATCCTCTTCTCATGTTTGACGGCGGATTTCAGTTTTGCGGATAAGAAGGAAGTCAGATCCTTTTTCAATGAGCTGAGGCAGTTGTTTTTGGATCAGAACAACCGCGAGTTCAAATCCGAGGAATTCATGAGGCTGGAGGAAGAGATAAGACAGCTTGTGAAAGCCCGCTTGGCTTGAAGCATGATTGGATATTGAGAGGTATTGTCTGATGCAGAAGGTATATTCGAAGATAGATTCGATAGTCGGTAATGTCATCACATTGAAGGCATCCGGTGTTAAGAGCGGAGAGCTTGCCGTAATTGAAGGGAAATTCGGAAAGGGGTATGCTTCCGTTATCAAGCTTGATGGCGAGAATGTTTCGCTTCAGGTTTTTCAGGGGACGCAGGGTGTTTCAACTGATTCGCAGGTGAGGTTCACGGGTTTTCCGATGAGGGTCTCGTATTCGTCGTCGCTTTTGGGAAGGGTTTTCAATGGGAGCGGAGAGCCTAGGGATAACGGGCCTGCGCTGGCTGATAATCTGATAGAGCTGCAGGGTCCTGCCGTGAACCCTGTGAAGAGGGTTCTCGCGAACAAGATGATCAGAACCGGAATTCCGATGATTGATGTTTTCAACACGCTTGTGGAGAGTCAGAAGATTCCGATCTTCTCGATATCGGGGGAGCCGTATAATGATCTTCTGGCAAGAATCGCGATGCAAGCGGAAGTTGATGTGATCGTGCTCGGCGGAATGGGATTGAAATACGATGACTATCTGTTCTTCAGGGATGCTTTGGAGAAATCCGGAGCCATTTCCAGAACGGTCATGTTCGTTCATACCGCTGCGGATCCCACCGTGGAATGCACCATGATTCCGGATTTGTCTTTGGCGGTCGCCGAGAATTTCGCTTTGGAAGGGAAGAGAGTGCTCGTTCTGCTGACGGATATGACCAATTTCGCGGATAGTCTTAAGGAGATTGCGATCACCATGGAGCAGGTTCCTTCGAACAGGGGCTATCCGGGCGATTTGTATTCCTCGTTGGCATCCAGATATGAGAAGGCTGTTGATTTTGCCGAGGCGGGGTCGGTTACGATACTTGCTGTTACTACAATGCCGGGGGATGATGTCACACATCCGATTCCTGATAATACAGGCTATATAACCGAGGGGCAGTTCTATTTGAAGAACGGAAGGATAGAGCCTTTCGGGAGCTTGTCCAGGCTCAAGCAGAATGTGAACAAGGATACTAGAAACGATCATAGGGCGCTTATGGACTGCCTTATAAAGCTTTATTCCCAATACAAGGATTCGCTTGAGAAGAAGAGCATGGGATTCTCCATGTCGGACTGGGATCAGAAGCTTTTGAAATATGGAGCGCTTTTTGAGAAGGAGCTGATGGATCTTTCCGTGAACATCCCTTTGGAAGCGGCTCTTGATAAGGGCTGGAGAATTCTTTCCGACTGCTTCGAGAAAAACGAGACCGGGCTTAAGACCGATCTCATCAATGAATATTGGAGATGAGATGTCGGTTAAGCTTACCAAGAACGAATTGAAGAAGCAGAATGATTCCCTCAGGCAGTTTCGGAGGTTCCTTCCCACTTTGATTCTGAAGAAGAAGCAGCTGCAGAGCGTGATCAGGGATTATCAGGTCAAGAGGGATAAGGCGGTTCGGGATATGGAGGATCTGAAATCAAGCATGGGGGATTGGATTGGTGTTTTCGGCGAGAATCCCTCCTTTCCTGTCAGCATAGGGGAATTCGTGAAGGTGAATGGCGTGAAATGCATTACCGTGAATATCGCTGGAGTGAATGTTCCTGATTTCGACAAGGTTGATTTTTCGATTTCGGATTACGATCTCGAGGTTTATCCGCTTTGGGTTGATAAGGGTGTGGAGATGATAAAGCGGTATCTGACTTTGGATGCGCTTTGCAGCGTGTATGTTAAGGCCACTGCGCTGTTGGAGGCTGAATTGAAGACTACAACGCAGCGCGTCAATCTTTTCGAGAAAGTCAAAATTCCTGAGACTTTGGGAAATATCAGAAGGATTCAAGTTGCTCTTCAGGATCAGCAGACGGCAAGTGTTGTGAAGGGGAAGATCGCGAAATCCAAGCTTGCCAGAAAGAATATCGGAGCGGAGGCCGGTGCCTGCATATGATTTCCGAGATGAAGAAAATATATGTTCTGACAAGATCAGAACATAGGAAATCCGCTTTGGAATTGCTTAGAAGCGCGGGTGTGGTTCATATAAGCGGCAAGCCCGTTTCCATTTCAGCGGATACGAATGGCGAGAAGAAGAGGCTTTCCGATATAAGCGCTGTCTGTTCGAAATTGCTTGATGCGCGGTCTTCAATGTCAAGGCAGAAGGTTCAGTCCGATGAATTTGTGATTTCAGGCGAATCCGCTCAAGCCCTATCGCGCCTTGGGGTAGCAATCGACTCCAAAACCGCGGATGCGGATGATATTGTCCGCGAATCGATAAGGTTGATGTCCGAATGCGCTTCGCTCGAAACCGAGGCAGCTCGGATCAGGGATTCGTTGTCTGCAATGGCTTTTTGGGGTGATTTTGATGTCCGGCTTCTTGATGACATCCGCAAAAAAGGGATTGGAATCGTTTTTGCTGAAGTGGAAAGAAGCGTTGAGCGGTCGGTGCTTGAGGATTTTGATTGCATTAGGATGTGGAGGACCGGCGGATCGTCGTCGGTTTTCGCTATAATATTGAAGGATGGAAAGGCGCTTCCTTCCGGATTGAAGGTTCTTGCTGATGTGACGGAGGGCGTTTCGGATTTGGAAGCGGATCTTGACAAGACGAATTGCAGAATCAGTGATATAGATTCGTATTTTGCGGTTTTGTCCATGTTTTCGGATAGGATCATCGCAAGAAAGAAGGAGGTGGAGAGGAATTTGGAATTGCTTTCCGTTTCCGATTCGTTTTCAGGATCCGGCAATATCGTGTATGTTCCCGGCTTTATTCCGGCTTCATCGGTTAGCGGATTTGAGAAAGCCATGTCTGGACATGGTGAGCTGGGGTATTGCATATGCGATGTTGATGAGGATGACGAGCCTCCGACATTGCTTGAAAACGGCGCGTATTCGTCTATGCTCAAACCTGTTATTGATATACTCGGCTTGTTTCCGGGATATAGGGAAAGGGACATATCATTCTGGTTCCTGTCGTTTTTTGCGATATTTTTCTCGTTGATAATAGGGGATGCGGCTTATGGCATGGTATTCCTTTTGTCTGGTGTCGCTCTTGCTGTCAGGAAGAGGAAGCTTACGAATATTAGCGGATTGCTTGTTCTGCTTGGAGGGTGCACGGTTGCGTGGGGTGTGATGACCGGAACGTATTTCGGAAGCGAGCTGATTCTGAGATCATCGCCTTTTTTGCGGCGGCTGGTTGTTCCGGCATTGACAAATTTCCCTTCGGTTTTCGGTTTGAGCGCGATATATGCCCAGAATTCCATAATGAGGCTTTGCTTTACGATTGGCGCTTTGCAATTGATTCTGGCTTGTGTGATGAATGTGGCGCACAAGTCCAGGCGTCGGGATCTCAGCTTGTTTGCCGATGTGGGCTGGTATCTGATTATACAGAGTCTGTATTTCGTGGTTCTTTATCTTCTGATAAAGGGAAGACTTGAATCGGATGTGCTTGAAAACCATTCGAATGTTGTGATCGGACTCATAGCATCCGGTTTTCTGATGATTGTCGTTTTCGGGGGTCAGGCGCCGGGAAAGACTTTTGCTCAGGGTTTGAAATCGGGATTGGCCGATATATTCACCACTTTCCTGAATGTCGTATCGGCGTTTGGAAACATAATGAGCTATATCAGGTTGTTTGCTGTCGGAATGGCGTCTGTTGCCATAGCCGGAAGCTTCAATCAGATAGCGCAGAATTTCTATTCGGGAGTGATGTTCGCGGTCGCTGCGGTCATTCTGACCATAG
>CADBSO010000092.1 GCA_902797395.1 uncultured Spirochaetales bacterium | reverse complement strand
ATGGCTTTGCGACCCAAAGCGCGCATATGCGGCGCATATCCGGCGATTGGATATGGCAGAATAAATGTATTCGGACATAGCCAAAAGTTTTTCTTTGCAATCTCCTTTCTCTTTCTCGTCGAAAACAAATATATAAGCATTGTTTTTGTCTATGATTATTTCGTACGGGCGGACGACTCTGACCAGCTCTTCTTCATGATTTTGTTGTCGTCGGCTTTTGTATTTGAATGTTAATACCTTGTTTTCACATACTGCCTTGGCGACAGTTTTCCATATTGTTTCGGGTATGCTTGGGTATTCGGCGCCTGCCACCACTTCTATTCTGCTGAAAAGGCTTGTGCTGTTGTCTTTTAGGTCTGGGCTTATGATGGCATCTAGTGTTTTTTTCCAGTCCTTTGTAGATAGGTGTTTTTTCGTGAACCATGAGAAGTGTTTTAGCGCATAGAAGTGAATTTGCATAGTCGTCTGCTACCGTATTGAATGGAAGAGAGTATTCCCTGGAGTAATAATAACCTCTTTTTTTATAGTTGTACTTTATAGGAGCCTTGAAGTCGCATCTCATTATTTCGATTGCTCTTGAAATTGTGGCGGTGCCCATTTCCAATGCATTTGCAAGATCAGTTGTGTTTGGGTAGTTGTTGCTTTTTATTTCATTATGTATTTCTACGATTCTTCTTAGCAAAGGTCTTGTTTGTGTTTTCATTTTATTTGAAGCAGCCCTGCCATTCCAAGCGCAACAGCGCGCGCTGTTGCGCTTGGAATGGCAGGGCTGCAAAAGTTAATATTTATAATAAAAAGCGTCAAATTAAGTTTATTTACTATATTTTTTTCATGAGGATATTGCCTTTTAGGCTTGTTTTGCTGTCGCTCCCTCTTGTAGGGGGCGTGAAATAAAATTGTGTAAAATTTGCATGAAGAAACTGTATGGAGGAGGCAATGGAATCGGGGAATAGAACATATCGGAATGGAAAGAGACTGTTCTGCGATCATGCCTGCCGTTGATAAAGCGCTAGCGCGGAATAGCTCGTTGCTGGTTTGCTTTTTGAAATAAACTCATTGATATTGTATTATTATGCGATTATCGTAAGGAGGGCTGTTGAAATGAGCCTGTTGAGATCGATCAAGGCGGCTTGGATATTTAAGATTTTCATTGCTGCCGCATTTGCTGTCACATCGATTTTCGTTTCTATTTCGTGTAAGAGCGGAAAGGAGACGATTGGAATAATACAGTTTGGAACTCATGCTTCGTTGAATAATTGCTATGCGGGGATAGTGGAGGGGCTTAAGGATTCCGGAACGGATTTGGATAAATATGACATCCAGTATTTGAATAGCAATTTTCAGCCCGATGTTTCGCTTTCTCAGGCTAGGAAGCTTGTGAATAGCAAGGCGAAAGTGATAGTAGCTATAGCGACTCCATCAGCCATTCAGGCGATGACTGCGGCGTCTGGAACAGAGGTGCCAGTAGTTTACTGCGCGGTTACGGACAGCTCGCAGGTCGGCGGGTTCGACAATTGTACGGGAACAAGCGATATACCGGATTTTGATGCCCAGATGAAGATTGTTCATGGTTTTCTGAAAGGAAGGAGCGGGCTGAGGATAGGCGTGCTCATGAGTACGGAGGAATCAAGCGATCAGATGCAGCTGGAGGCTCTTAAGGCGGCGGCGTCAAAATATTCGGCAATTGTGAAGGATAGGTCGGTGGCTGACATAGCGACAATAGGCACTCAGACGAGAGCTCTGATAAGCTCCGGCGTGGATTGCATAGTGAATCTTCTTGACAATACTGTTGTCGGAAAGCTTGATGAGATTCTTTCAATCGCCAACGAAGCGGGTATTCCGGTGTTTGGAAGCGAGATAGAGCAGGTGCGGGCAGGATGTCTTGCCTCCGCCTCAATAGATTACATTACTGTCGGTCGGCTTGCCGGAGAGCAGGCGGCTTTGATTCTCAAGGGCAGCAAGGCTGGTGACATCCCTGCCAGGACCATGGAGAAGCAGACGAAGCCATATTACAATTCGAATGTTCTGAAGGGGTTTGATCCGTCGAAAGTGGCGCTTCCCGGTTCAATTTCCGGATTGTCTGATGTTATGGAGTCGAAGTGAATCTGTTTTTGAGCACTACAATTTACGGTATAGAACTCGGATTGTGCTATGCTATAGCGGCGTTGGGAATGCATATCGCATATTCCATATTGGATTTCCCGGACCTTACTGCTGACGGTTCGTTTCCTCTTGGCGGTGTGGTTGGAACGATAGCCTTGCGTGTTTTCGGGATGCACCCTGTGCTGTCGCTTGCGTTCGGCATGCTGTCTGGAATGGCCGCGGGGCTATGTACGGGATTTCTGCATGTGAAGTTCAATGTGACAAAGCTTCTTTCCGGGATTATCGTTATGACCGCATTGCTTTCCATGACGCTCGCTCTTACCAAAGCGCTTACCGGAACGGGATTTACCGTAGCGAATTTCTCGTATATCGCTAATAAGGTCAACGGGATGTTCAATACTGGAAACCATGTTTGCGGAGCATCTGTTAAGATAGCGGTGCTGCTTGCCGCCGTTTTGGTTGTGAAGTTTCTTTTGGATGGTTTTTTCGCTACCAAGGCGGGTCTTGTGCTTAAGGCGGTTGGGTGCAACGAATCTCTGATAACCTCACTTGGCCTTGATATTGGGAAATGCAAGATGTTCGGGCTTTCGCTCGCAAATGGTCTTGTTGGTTTGTCCGGTTGCTTGTATGCTCAGCTTACGGCGAATTATGACAATTCGTGCGGTAGCGGCAAAGTCGTGCTTACTCTTGCATCCGTTATAATGGGGTTGTCGCTTTTCTCCGGCATCAGATTTCTGAAACCGACCACATGCGTGATATTCGGCGGCGTATTGTATTCACTCTGCTTGAACTACTTCACACTCATAGACAGCAATGGGATATATCTCAAATTGTTGAATGCCGTAGGGTTTGTTTTGATTCTTCTGTTCAACAATTATTTCAAAAAACGCATTAGGAGCCTGGGCGCATGATAGAATACAAGAGCATATCCAAGAAGTTCAATGCGCGAACTGTTAATGAGATGAGTCTTCTTGATGATTTCAGCTTGCATATCGCCAAAGGTGATTTCGTATCAATAATCGGAAGCAACGGTAGCGGGAAGACTACTCTTTTGAATTTGCTTGCGGGCAGTCTTCTTCCTGATAGCGGCCATATTCTGATAGATGGGAAGGATGTGACTTTTCAAAAGGAATTCATTCGGGCGCGCAGGATAGGCAGGGTGTTTCAGGATACGCTGAAGGGATGCGCTGGTGATCTGACTTTAGCGCAGAATCTTTCTCTGGCTGAAAACAAAGGCACAAAGTACAATCTGGCAAGCGCGATACCGCGCGGCGCGTTGGAACGTTATAAAAACATTGTTTCATCAATTGGATTGGGTCTTGAGGACAAGATGAATGTCCGCATGAGACTTCTTTCCGGAGGTCAGCGCCAGGCTGTTTCACTGCTTATGGCGACTATGACGCCTATAGATATATTGATTCTTGATGAGCATACCGCCGCTTTGGATCCGAAGACGGCCGATATTGTGATGAGGATTACGGATGATGTTGTCAGAAAGGGGAATTTCACTACGATGATGGTTACGCATAATTTGCGTTATGCGCTGGAGTATGGGAACCGGTTGCTGATGATGCATGAAGGCCGAATTGTTTTCGATAAGTCGGGCGATCAGAAAACCGTTCTCAAAATCGATGATGTTCTTTCATTGTTCAACTCGATTAGCATAGAGTGCGGAAATTGATTTACCTGCATCGCATTTGAATATGGCTGGTTTTGCATTTGAGATGTTTTTCAATGTTCTGGCGCTCTTATGCTTTTCAGACATAAGGATGTTTGACGGTAAAACCTTTGGCTATGTCCGAAAGTTTGACTGATAGGACAGAGCCGCAGAGCCGGAGAGGTGCTGGAGAGGCACGCTTTGGGGCGAAAAGCCT
>CADBSO010000091.1 GCA_902797395.1 uncultured Spirochaetales bacterium | reverse complement strand
TCACACACCCCGAATGCTGATAGTGAAATAGAATTGGATGGCTCCTACAACTACAACAAATACGAGAGTATTGTGAAAAGATGCGAGAGCAAAGGCGTGGAGGTCGCCATTGTTCTTTATCCTTGCTGGCATACTTACGTAGAGAACTTAAACAAGTTCCAGCTGGATGACACCAAAAGAATGATGCGAGAACTAGCTGACAATCACGACAATTGCATCGCCTTGGATTTGATGTCTGACGATCGATTCAATAGTAGTGATTTTAAAGATGCTATCCATTTAAACAAGTCTGGAGCAGAAAAATTGCCCCTAGTATTAGAGAAGTATTTGATTAGAGAATTGTGGCGATGAAAATCCTCCAAATATGCCGCTCACTGGGTGTCGGCGGAATTGAGACTGTCATCAGAGGTCTTGCCAACGAACTGGCAAAGACGAACGAGGTCACTGTTTGCACAATACGTCAACCCCTTGAGAGTGATTGGGTTTACCATCATCTGAATCCTTCAATTAAAAAGGAGACATTAGGGAAACTTGAGACAACCAGCCCGATTAAGGTTGTATTCCAGCTATACAAATACATAAAGAACGGAGGTTTTGATGTTGTCCACATCCATTGTTTTTTCTACTTCTACGCGCTTGCGATTCTACTGCTACATAAACAAACGAAATTTGTATATACTATCCATAGCGATCCAGAAAAAGAGAATCTTCCCTGGGATCTCCGGTTGTTAGCCTTTAAACGTCATTGCTTCAGACGGAAGTGGGTTCATCCTGTCACTATCTCTCCTGCCAGTAAAGAAGCCTTCATAAAACTTTATGGTTGCGACAGCAAACTGATAATGAACGGACTTTCCAAGCCTTCAATATCTTTAGAGAACTTATCTCTTCCGTATCGTATTTCCGGCAAAACCCGCGTGTTTGTTAATCCAGCAAGAGTTAGTCCTCCTAAGAACCAAGGCATGCTTTGCAAGGTCTTTGACCGCCTGATCAAGGACGGATGGGATGTCGCCCTGGTGATTGCCGGCCCTAATCATGACGTGGCCTCTTACCAAAGTATTGAACCATTCCTATCCGAGCGCATAATCTATCTCAATGAGCACCATGACATTCCTTCTCTGTTACATTACTCAGACGGTATGTGCCTGTCTTCCGCTTGGGAAGGAATGCCCATGGTCATAATCGAAGCATTAGCCGTGGGTTGCCCTTGTATATGCACACCTGTGGGTGGTGTTGTCAATATGATAGAATCCGGGCAAAACGGCATTTTGTCAAAGTCTGTCTCAGAGGAGGACTATTATGATGCTATGCGGCACTATCTTTCGCTATCCAATGAGGATGTGGCCCTGATGCGCGAGAAGGCTAAAAATTCGTACTCCAAATACGACGTCAAGAATATGGTGTCCAATTACTACGATTACTACCGTAGCATAGTATGAAACTAGTTTATCATCTTGCCTCAACAGCCGTTCCTGGTGGTTCTGTGAGGGTTCTTTACAACAAAATCCGCTGGTTCATCGAGAAAGGCGGCTATGAGATCGTTGTCGTCACGACTGACCAAAAAGGGGCTCCGCCTTTCTTTCCGTTCCCCTCACAAGTCAAGTGTATTGACCTTGGGATCAATTACTGGGATGACTATTCACGTTATCCACTCTCACGTCTTCTCATCACAAGAAAGAAAATGCGGCTACACCGAGAAAGGCTGTCAACAATCCTATCCCAAGAGAAACCGGATATCACAATTGCTCATTACCCTACCGAAGCCTGGATTGCAGGTAAAATAAAAGACGGGAGTAAGAAGGTAATGGAGTTTCACACCAGCAAATATCACCGCTTGGCCTCTGGTTTTAGAGGCACACACAAATTGGTAGCATTATTTCGAACCTGGCAGGACAAAAGACGCACGAAACTATTTGATCGCTTTATTGTCCTGACTCAAGAAGACGCCGATCAATGGGGGCCTATGCAGCATCTTAGAATTATACCAAATTCTGTCCCGAAAACCGATCAAAAGGCTGATGTTATTAATTCAAATATAGTTATTGCTGCCGGTCGACTTGTTCCACTTAAAGGATTTGATTTACTCCTAAACGCTTGGGCTATGCTCCCTGATGAACTCAGGTCACACTGGCAATTGAGAATCTTTGGTGATGGTCAACTTGAGTCATCTCTGAAAGAGCAAATCGTCCGGCTTGGCATTCAAAGCTCGGCCGAAATCCATTCTTCGTCAAAGGATATTTTCAGAGAATATGCTAAATGCGCGTTTTTGGTTTTAACTTCCGCTTATGAAGGATTCGGGATGGTTCTGATCGAAGCCATGGCCGTAGGACTTCCCGTCATCAGTTTCGATTGCAAATGCGGCCCCCGGGATATAATCGATAACGGAAATAACGGATTGATTGTCCATCACGGAGATTGCCATGCATTATCTAAGGCCATGTCTAATTTGATGAAAGATAATGGTCTCCGACTAAGAATGTCCCTCAAAGCCAAAATCACCTCCGAGAGCTTCTCAGAGGATGTCATTATGGAGAAATGGGTCCGTTTATTCGACGAATTACTTGGACAATAATATGATACAACGAATCAAGGAGTATTTCCGCCCTCGTAAAGATACCCTTGTCAAACTCTTCCGCACCAAGACAGATCCCTTGTTGGGGATATTCCGCCAAAGGGCTTTAAAAGACATACGATTCTCCATCATCTCAAATAACTGCTGGGCCGGATTTGTTTACCAGTATTACAACCTTCCATATCAAACCCCAACTATTGGGTTATATTTTTTCGCTGATGATTATGTACGCTTTGTTAGCGACCTGAGACATTACTGCAACTGTAATCTTTCCTTCATCAAAGCTGAAGACAGCCGGTACTATGAGGTTTTGAAAGAGCGCGGCCAGGATAATATCCCCATTGGCCTGTTAGACGATGTGGAGATTATGTTCTTACACTATTCCACTCCGGAAGAAGCAAAGGAGAAATGGGAGCGCAGAGTGAGGCGCATCAACTGGAACCACCTGATAATCAAGTTCTCACAGCAAAATTTGGCCACTATCGACCAGCTAAAGATTGTAGACAAATTGCCATATAAGAGCAAAATTATCTTCACTACGAAAGACTTCGGCCTATCTTCACAAGTGATATACAAAGAGAGTTTTGGATTACCAGAGATTTTCGATGAGGTAACTCATTTCAAATCATATCTGGACCTTCCTGCTTTAATAAACGGAAGAGCATGAAACACGCCTGGCTCATAATCGCACATAATGAGTTTGAGATTCTTCAGATGCTGATTTCCGCTCTGGATGACCCAAGGAATGACATATTTGTCCACATTGACCGGAAGATTAAGAATCCACCTCATCTATACGCTTATAGAAGTGATCTTTTAATTCTAGATAAAAGGATAAATGTCCATTGGGGCGGACTGTCCCAAATAAAGACTGAATTACTGATCATGGAAGAAGCCAGGAAGCGTGGCCCTTACGAAAGGTACCACATTATTTCTGGGACCCATCTACCATTGAAGTCACAGAACGAGATTCACTCTTTTTTCGCTTCCTATTCCGATAAAGAAATCATGCACCTGTGGGATAAGGATGAAAGGGACATCGGGAACAAACTGCAAAGAATCAACCTTTTTACTTCCGGACTCACCCAAAAAAACAAGGTTATCCGTTGCTGCTCACAGTTGCTCTGGAGAATTACACAACGCATACAGAAGTTATTAAAAGTCAATAGATTCCCGGGCAAGTCTTTCGTCAAGTCCGATAATTGGTTAAGTCTTACTGAAGATGCTGTAAAGTATTTGTGTGACAACGCCAAGGACATTTTGAAGAAATATCGCTACTCATATTGCGGAGATGAGTATTTTGTCGCTTCCGAGTTAGCTGATCATAAAGAGCGTTTTAAGATATTAGATACGGAATTACTCCTTTTTACAGTTTTTGAAAGATATAATCCTAAAGTTCTGACATTAACTGATTTCGACAATGTAGCTTCCTCCGGTTGCCTATTTGCCAGAAAATTCAGCTCAAGCCATATTGAGATGGCACAAAAGGTATTATCTGCCCTATGATCATTTCCATGGAAAAAATACGTGTGTTTCTTTGGAGATTACTTAAGGGAAACATGATTCATTTTCGATACATGAAGACCAGGAACATCCGTTCCTCCTTCATTAACATTATGGATTCAAATAAGACTGTAGATTATATAATATCAAATAATTGCTCTGTCGCTAGATTTGGAGACGGGGAATTCCAGATGATCTCACATGGGATAGACGGAGGCAATGAACAAGATTTTCCTGTCGATTCTTTCCAGCCTTTCAATAAAGAATTATCTTCCAGACTTCGTGATGTCTTGACATGTGATTGTACAAATTTACTTGTCTGTATACCATATGCCATGATTAAGTCTGATGTTTACAAAGGTTACAACCGTGTTTTCTTTGAACGAGAATGGCTTGGAAGGGAGAAATTTATGACCGGGGTACTTAAGAAAAACGCTATATTTGGAGATTCTTTGTTTTCAAGGTTTTATCTTAACCGCACAGACATCAAAAACGTTTCCGGGTATATCGATAATCTCAAGAGGATCTGGCATGGCAAGGATATAGTGATAGTGGAAGGAAATCTCAGTCGACTTGGAATCGGTAATGACCTATTCGACAACGCCAAAAGCATAAGGCGTATCCTTTGCCCTGCTAAAAACGCTTTTGGCTCTTATAATGGCATTTTGAGGTATATTCAAGATACATTCAAGTATGAATCTCCTCTATTTCTCCTAGCCCTTGGACATACCGCCACCGTATTGGCTTATGATCTTGCACAGCAGGGATTTCATGCTATAGATATCGGCCATGTTGACATTGAATACGAATGGTTCATGATGGGTGCGAAAGAAAAAGTCGCCGTGAGGGACAAATATGTAAATGAAGTTAAAGAAGGCCGGGAAGTATCGGGGACATTCCATGATCCTGATTATCTTTCACAAATCATAGCAAAGATTGATTGAATTATGACTCTTAATAATCATTTCACTTTCAAGAATATATACATAGTGTCCATTGCTATTTGCTTACTATGCATACTATGCTTCGGTCCAATTGAATACAATGACACACCATCGTATCTGAACGCCTGGGAGAAGTTATCCCATGGGGAGTTGGACACTTTCAGGACTCCCTTATATCCTTGTTTTCTTGGTATCTGCCAGCTATTATTTGGAAAGATTTGGATGTGGGCGGCAATAGTAATTCAGTATGCGCTCTTCCTACTGAGTATTACGTATTTCTATAAAATCGCCGAAATGTTGCTCAAAGAAAAGGGCGCATTGATCATTACGGCATTTTACGCCATTTACCCCACTTTCAACTCATGGGGAAACCTCCTTCTGACTGATTCAATCGGTCTGTCTTTGTGCGTGTTTTTCATATTCGCATGTTTAAAAATTATTATGGAGGGCAGCCTGAGGCACGCTCTTTTGATGTCTTTAATGCTGCTCCTATTGTTAGCGCTCAGACCCTCAAGTGTCAGTTTACTTATACCTGCCGCACTCTCATTCTTATTAATAATTTTTCAGAGAAGAACACTCTTGTCCGGTATCACTAGTCTGGCAGGGGTCATTCTTTGTTCGATCGCTCTCTTAGGCTACAGTTACAGAGTCCAGGAAAAAACAGGCGTATTCACCCCTTCCATCGTAAGTGTCACCAATGATTTCACTATTGCGAGAATGTACGGCTACCTTCTGCCCGATGCCATTGATGATCCACATAAATCGGAAGTACTTAAAGAAAACTATTCTAAGTACGGGCAGGAACTTGCTGAAGGGCCCATTTTTTACGAAGTATTTGGTGAATTAGGGAAAGAGTTTTCCGTGGAGGATATGAAGCGCACGGTGGATAATTCAATTAAGAAAAAGCCGGTACTATGGCTGACGGGCTTGATTAAGAGGGCATACTTCGCATCCTTGATGCCAGCGACAACGAGTTACACTTCCGACCTGTTCAAAATTCACCCATTATTTCCAATCAATATCGGAATTGTG
>CADBSO010000090.1 GCA_902797395.1 uncultured Spirochaetales bacterium | reverse complement strand
GAATAAACAATGGATGGGGAGTATGGGCATTAGGTTTGGTGATACTATTATGGCGCATGTCCGCAATGGCGTCCTGTGCAATGCGGACGATTTCGCGAATGACAGGGAAGCGTCCGAAGCGAAAGGGATTCCCATCTCTATGGACATAGGCATGAGAATATACAGGGATACGCTTGCGTTCCTGTTTGAGGTTTCTGCGAACAATGTGCTTCATTTTAAAAAGAACCTCATGATAACCAGTTCCATAGGTGACGGATACTATTTCCTGTTCAAGGAAGGCGGCGCTCCAAGCGAGTCGGAGATCATAAGCATAGATGCTGAAATGCGCAGGTTGGTTGCCGAAGGGAAAACGATAAGGAAGATCCGCATAGAATCATCAAAGGCGATAAGCGTATTGAAAGGATGTGGAATGGATTGGTCTGCCGCTCTTGTTGATTCGCTTGGCTCTCCGTTGGTGGAATTGCAGGAATGCTGCGGCACGTATACGCTCTCCACGACGTTTATTGCCGATTCGTTCAAGAACATAACTTCATTTGAGCTGAGGAAATACCACGAGGGGTTTCTTCTCAGATTTCCGCGCAGGGGAACTGATGGCGTTGATTCCGAATGGAAGGACAACGAGGTGCTTTTCCGTACGATTTCGGATGACATAAGGAACAGCGATGTGCTTTCAATAGATTCGATCGGGCATCTTAATAGCATCATATCGGAAAATGGATTGGATGAATACATAGAGGTCAGCGAGAATTTGCAGAGGCGCAAGATCATAGAGGTTTCCGATCAAATTCTAGCTAAAGGCGATGTCAAGGCCGTTTTTGTTGCCGGACCGTCATCGTCGAACAAGACGACATTCGCAAACAGGTTGTGTCGCGAGTTGAAAGTGCTGGGGTATCATCCTATGCAAATATCTCTTGACGACTATTATTTCACAAAGGACAAGGTTCCGAAGAATGAATTCGGAGAGCCTGATGTGGAGTGCTTGGAATCCATCGATGTGGAGCTGTTCAAAAGCAATCTCAAGGATCTTTATGATGGCAAGGAGGTGTATCTTCCGCATTTCGAATTCAATTTCAATAAGGTTGGGAAAAGGACATTTTCCGAAACGCCGTCAAGGCTCGGCAAGAACAACATACTTGTTATAGAAGGGATTCATGCGCTGAACAGCAAGCTTACGGAAAGCTTGAGCGATGATGCCATATTCAAAATATACATATCACCGTTGGTGCAGTTGAATTTGGATGAGTATAATAGGATCAGATCCACTGATCTCAGGTTGCTGCGCAGACTTGTCCGCGACTTCAAGAAACGCGGTGCGAGCGCGCTTGAGACGCTGTCCATGTGGCCTGCGGTGGAGAGGGGCGAGCGAAAGTACATCTTTCCGTTTCAGAACGATGCCGATGCGATGCTGAATTCCGCTCATTCCTATGAGATAGGAGTTCTTTCGGTTTATGCGATTCCTTTGCTCAGGTCCATAAGGGAATCGGATGACCTGAGTTGCTATATAACGGCTCGAAGACTCTTGTCCCTTTTGGCTAACGTGAATCCGATTCCCTCCGAATTGGTTCCTGAAACCAGCATGCTTCAGGAGTTCATAGGATGAATCCGGGCGATTTCACGAATGGCGGACGCGTGGGGTACGCATGTAATTCCTCTGTTCGGAACCTCGAGGTTTCAGATGTCGAATATTCGTTTTTGTCCGATGCCAATGGGACTGGGACTTTTTGCGTCCGCGTTCCTGCGGCTGAAGGGGGGTGCATAGAAAAATCAATTTTTGGCTTTTTCCCGGAATATTCCTGCAGAATGACCGATGATGCGTATTTTCATAAGACATATGAAATGCTCTCCGGCAATGATTTGAGTGATGAGGATTCGGCTTTTCTTGGCAGCGACATGGTTTCGAAAGCGCCGGATCTGCTCAAGGACAATGCGAATTTTGATTTTCTTGCTAAAGCCATCAGTTCCATCCTTGTCAGCGATAATGCGGTTTACCTGTCCGTTCCTAAAGCGGAGCGGATCATTTGGCTTGAAGCGATACTGACATCATTGCCGCTTTGCTTGGCTAATAGGATATCGTATCTGGTAAGCGATTCATTCAAACCGGAGTTTGTTGACCAGGAATATGATTTGGTCTTGATGAGCGATGATAGTTCAGAGATGGCTAACAGTCTGAGCGCCTTTGGGAAAAAATTCTTATCTCCACATGATCATGCGGTTCCGGATGTTGATGCCAGTGAAGCCGATGGGACGGGCAAGGGGTATTTTCTTGCTATCGGAAACAGAAGCGAGAACTTGCGTGATTACAATTCCTTTATTGAAAACAGCAGTTTTCGCAGTCTTGGGATCGAATTGGCTGAGTCGTATGATATGTTCGTGTATCTTTTCAAGACGGATCCCATGACTTGGGAGCATGATAGGCTTTTGGTGAATCTGAATCTGTATTATAAGAATTTTTCCGATTCTCCGGAAAGCGAGTCGCTGGCGAAAGAGGTTTTGGATTTTTTCATTTATTCATACGGTGAGCCGAGCGACGAGGAGTTCATGAAAGGTTATGTCGAATACCTTGACAATGAGAATCTCGTGTATTTCATTAGCGCGATATTAAGAAAGAAGAAGAAAAGCGGCGCATATGAGCTTATGTTTGATGTGCTGTCCGATTATGCTTTCTCATTTACAAAATGCATG
>CADBSO010000089.1 GCA_902797395.1 uncultured Spirochaetales bacterium | reverse complement strand
GGATAAGGCTTCGTGCCTATCCAAATGGCTTTGCGACCCAAAGCGCGCATATGCGGCGCATATCCGGCGATTGGATATGGCAGAATGAATGATCAGTCATTCATTCGGACATAGCCAAAAAGTATTGGTCGAACTCATCCATCAGAACAGATCGCCTGCCTCGCGCGGAACTGGAATTGAAACGGCGATCCGATAGCAACTTCTGACATAGGGAATGAAGCGTTCCGATATACATTTCCGAAATATCATACGGCCTATTCGTATATTTGGATGCAATCGACAACAAGCCCTGCAGGCCCTCCTTTAATTGCAATGCGGCCTTTTGCGTGAATGTCGTCAGGAATATCTCATCAGGACGAACATCATGAAAAGCAATCAGATTCAATGTACGCCAAAGAATCACACGCGTTTTTCCGCTTCCAGGACCTGCTGTAAGAAACAGCGGATCATCCGTAGAAACGATAGCCTTCAGCTGGCTTTCGTTTGGTGTGAAATTCTTGTCCTCAAAGCATTTCTGCAAATTCGAATCCATTTTCAGCAGCTCGTTTTCTGGAGTTTTCATAAAGCACCTTATATAATATGAACAATGTCTGTTTCTGCTTTCATCATTGTCTGTCCGATGGTTTTCCTGGCAGGCATCATAGATTCCATAGCCGGCGGCGGCGGTCTGATATCACTTCCGTCGTTCCTTTTCGCTGGATTGCCCATTCATACTGCGCTCGCAACAAACAAGCTCTCATCCACATGCGGAACGGGCCTGGCTACATTCCGTCTTGTCAGGAAAAAGCCTGTCTCCCTGCGCCTTGCGGTTCCGGGCGTGCTTTTCGGTCTTCTCGGCTCCGTGGCCGGAGCGCATTTCTCGTTGCTCATACCTGAAAAAACTTTGAAATACCTGCTGCTGGCCCTGCTTCCCGCTATTGTCTTCTGCGTAATGAACAAGCGTTTGTTCAAGGATAACCCTGACAGCGATTTGCAATTCAACCGCAGAATGCTGATCAAGATCTCGCTCTCATCGCTCTCAATTGGAATATACGACGGAATATACGGTCCCGGAACCGGAACGTTCCTCATCATCGCCTTCACTGTTTTCACTCACATGTCAACTGTGCAAGCAAACGCTTATGCGAAGATAATAAACCTTTCCACGAATATCGCCGCACTAGCTGTTTTCCTGCTGCGAAAACAAGTGATAATCCCATTGGGCGCCGCTGCGGCTGCTAGCAACATGCTGGGGAACTACATAGGTTCGGGACTGGTAATGAAGAAAGGCGCGAAGATTTCGAGACCCCTCATCATTGCAGTGCTGATATTGTTGACAATAAAGATTATCGTTGATTTTTGAACTCCTTATCCGCATCATGCTTATTCATGATATTGGATACGATGACCGAACAGGAAGCATCCCCAGTGATGTTCAATGCGGTCCTTCCCATGTCAAATATCCGATCCACGCCAGCGACAAGAGCGATTCCATCTATCGGAAGGCCTACGGAAGCGAGGATCATCGCAAGCATGACCATTCCTGCACCCGGAACGCCTGCCGTTCCTATTGATGCCAATGTAGCAGTAATCACGATTGAAACCATCTGGCCGAAAGTCAAGTCGATGCCGTAACAAGCCGCTATGAACACTGCGCAAACACCCTGATATATTGCCGTTCCATCCATATTGATTGTTGCGCCAAGAGGAAGAACAAATGAGGATATTTCCTTGGATACCCCCAATCTATTCGTACATTCCATATTGAGCGGAAGAGTTCCAACGGACGAAGCGCTGGAAAATGCGAAAGCGATAGCAGGAGCCATCTCCTTATAGAAACGGATCGGCGACATGCCTCCGAGCATGGAAATGAAAGCGGGATATATCAGAAGAGCATGAAGAATATAGCAAAGATACGCCACAATGAGCACTTTTGCCAAAGATCCTATGATCGCCGCGCCGTTCGCCGCCACAACTGGTGTCAGAAGACAGAACACTCCTATCGGAGAAAGCTTGAGAATCATCTCCATGCATTTCATGAAAATGTCATTCCAACGATTTACCCCTGCTATTGTCGGCTCGGCCTTCTCCCCGATCAGTATTATCGCAAAGCCTATCAGAATAGACATGACGATGATCTGCAGCATATTGGCGCTGGAAATCGGAACAAAAAAGTTCGACGGAAAGATATTGACCAGCGTGTCAATTGCGGATGCCGACTTGGGAGCGGTGTATGTCAGGCTTCCGGTAGGAAGCGCGGGAAACACGCCCTTGAAAAGATTGGCAACCAGCAAGCCTATGGTCACCGCAATGACGGTTGTGCAAAAATAATACACAAGCGTCACTCCTCCGATTTTCCCCAATCTTTTCAAATCCTTCATGGATATGATGCCTGTCATAATTGAGAACAGAACAATTGGAGCTACGATGAACTTGATCAGATTCAAAAAAATCGTGCCGAAAGGCTTGATGTAAGACGAAGCGACATCCGGAATGCTTTGCATAAGCAATCCGGCAATGATCGCAAGAACCAGCGCAATGAAAATCTGCGCCGCCAATGAAATTTTTCTCTTTGATTTTAATGTATCCATAAGGGGCATTTTATCATAACGATTCCAAGATAGCAATGCGGCAGCCATTTCAGCACTGCACCCTCCGGTATTTGCACCGGCCTCGGATGTTTTGAATATTTCACTAATGCGAACAAATGGTCGGCTTCGTTAGAAAGCATGCCTTCAGCATCTGCAACATTGCGAAAACTATCGCACTTCCAACAAAACCCGCTTCATTCTAAATCAAGTCCATCCTTCAAGATAAATTCTCTCAAAAGAGACTCAAATGACATTTTGATTTTATATGGTGGTACGCCCTTAAAGTAATCCTTAGCTTTTTTCTTATCCAAAGTAGTTGCTATTTCGTCAAACCTTCCGAATTCATTTATATTCTGCTCGCTGTGTGGAATTTTCATAAAGTCTCTAAGTTTCTGCTCATCAAGGCCAAATACATCAGAAAATTTTTTAATCCTGTCGTTTTTTGCTTCTAAGGAATATTCTTTTATGTAATCCTTGAATGTTTTACTTTGTTCTGGACTTAACACCCCGCTTTGAATATCGCGTATGATTATTTCGGCCCACTTCTGCTCTTCCTGGTTAAGCACTGCAAATGACTCGTGAAGGCTTGAAAGTATTCTCTCAGCCTCCTTGCTGTCCTCTTTAACAAACTGAATCCACTTCTTAAATTTGCCGTCAAGATAATCCTTGTCTATCTTTCCGATATCCAACTCGGTTATTGAGGCATCAATGTCATATGGAAGCGCCGCAATCCCGCCACTTCCGCCACCTGTAGTAAGTTCCTTGTATCTCTCCATTAGAATGTTGAATATTTCTTCTGTCAATTCAACCTTCACTTCAGGTTCTACCTTGAAATCCTTGCCGTAGACAGACCTGTCCCATGTGAACATCTGAATCTTGGCAGATTCTATTAGTTTGCATAGCATTTTGAACACGACCACGAATTTTTGAATGTCACTTGTGCTTTTCGGGTTTTTCTCAAAATTGCTGATATTGCAATTTGTAAAGATTTCCTTTATTTCACTATAGCATTTATTTATACTCAAAAGGTTGTCTCTCAATTTGCTAACAAATATGCCGTATGGCTTGTTTCCAGAATAAGCGGCAAATGCCTTTTTGATATTTTCTGTCATTGTCCAAGGCTTGCGATAGTATCTGATTATTCCGTATGGCTTATCGTAACCGAATATCCTGTTTGTCCTTGAAAATGCCTGAACAATATTTTCATACTCAATTTCTTTGTCAAGATAGAGGGTATTTATCCATTTTGAGTCAAAGCCTGTAAGCATCTGATTTACAACTATCAGCAAATCAAGTTCCTTATCAGGTGTTTTCTCAATGCCTCTGTAGGTCTTTTTATGGGACAGGCGTAGTGAAACATCCTTTTTGAATCTCGCCCAACCTGCGAAATCAAACGACATTCCGAATTGCTCGTTATAAGAGCCTAAAATGTCAATCATTGCCTTTTCCTTGCTCAGTGAATCGCCGTTGTTATCTATTGAAGGGTCAAAAAGGCAAGTTATTTTAAGTTTTCTTGCACTGTTTCTATTTTCATCCATTTCCTTTATTAAATAATAATATTCGCAGGCCTCCTTTATTGAATTTGTTGCGAACATGGCATGGAACCTGAAACCTTGCGAAAGTGTATTCCAGTTGTCAAGAATGTTTTCAACAACCGCTATCTGGTGCTTGGATGGGATAGCAGGGTCTTGCCTTTCGTATTGGGATTTTGGAATATAATCCTCTATTCCCTTTATGTATTTAACATTTTCATAACGCCCAGCCATCGGGACTTCATGCATGAAATAATTATATATTTTCTTTTTGCTTTCATCCTCAAAGACCTCGTCTTCACTCTCTGCACGGCATTGCTCCAGTGCTATTGCTTTTCTCAAATCCTTGTCTTTGAAGGTGCTTACCTGCTCTGGGTCAAAACCTAAAACATTTTTATCCCTTATGCCGTCTGATATGGAATATCGGTGAAGCTCATCGCCAAATACATCAGTCTGCATCACTCCATTTCTCATATTCTCCTCAAGAATTGGAGTTCCTGTAAATCCGAAATACAAAGCTCGTGGAAATGTTTTCTTGATATCCGCAAGCATTTCTCCGAATGTTGAGCGATGGCATTCGTCAACTATAAACACTATTCTCTTTGTATTTATTTTATTTATGTCGTTCTGATTGAAGGCGTTTTCCTCCCTTATTTCCTTCATCTTCTGAATGGATGTTACAATAAGAATGTCCTGCGCATCATCAGACTTTAATTTGCTTAATAAAACATAAGAGTCTTCTGTTTCCTGAACACTCTCATTGTCTGCCGCAAAGCCTCTATATTCAATTAACGACTGTGTGCCGAGTTCTATTCTGTCCATCAAGAACACTACTTTATCAGCATCCTTACTTGAGGCTATGAGCTGGGCAGACTTGAAACTTGTCATGGTCTTTCCGCTTCCTGTCGTATGCCAAATATAGCCACCATAGATTTGCTTGTCTGCCCATTTGGTTTTAGCTACCTTATCGCTTATTGCATGTGCAGCATAATATTGATAGCTTCTAAGCACTTTTAGTATGCCATCGTTATTATCTGCTATTGTATAAAATCCTATCAGCATATGTGCCATTGGAATGCTTAAAAGAGTCTCGGATATTTGTTGCCAATTGTTTATAGGCTCGTTGTTCTTATCAGCCCAATGAAAATAAAAGTCTCTGTTAAATTTTCCATCCATTCCTGGATTTGCAAAATATAAAGTTTCCTCTGGTGTCATTGCGACAAAAATCTGAACAAGCGAAAAAAGACCTGTAAAAATCCCCTCTTTAGAATACTTTTCTATTTGATTTGCAGCCTGCATAACTTGTATATCGCTATTTTTAAGTTCTATGTGAATCAACGGCATACCATTTATAAGGAGCATAACATCTCCTCTTCTGTCATTAGCAAGTTTATTAAATCTCTTAAAGCGTGGTTGACGGGCTACCTGATATCGGCTTTTTCCTCCTGCGATTTCGCTTCTGTCATATATCTTTAGCGATACTTCTTTGCCAAGATGAGCCTTATCATCAGGGTTATCTCTTTTAATTGATATCGTTTTTCCGTTCACCCAGGAATTTAGTTTCAAAGGTGTTTTAAGAGTGTTTATCTGGTCTATAATCTGCCGCATCTCACTGTCTGTTAAAGGGTAATCTCCGAGCCTGTCAATTGTGCGGTTGTTGTTGTATAAAATATCAGCCCAGTTCTTCAACAGCTCATCTTCTGTCTTATATTCAAGTATTTCCTTCTCCCAGCCCCTGTGTGTGCAAAGATCAAGCACAAGAGCATCTTCAAATTCTTTTTCATTCTTAAAACTCATTTTCTTCTTTTCCTTTGTTTGAGTATAATTTTCTTATTTCTTTATCAAAATCTGAATTAATTTTTTGCTTTTTATTAAATTCATCATATATTTTTTCTGCTTTTGCTCTTGCTTGATTTGCTGATATTTTTCCGTTATCTGGCAGAATTTCGTATTTTCTGAATAATAAAAATTCATTGATACTCTGAGCAAATTGCTCCATTGTAAATGCATTTTCTCTTTCAATTAAATCTTCTATGTAGTCAAAATATCCTGTTACTGCCCTTTCAAGTTGTTTGATTTGTTTTTCACTAAGATAATTTTTTGCAATTGTGGCATCGCTTTTCAGTATCCTTCCGTCTGGACTATTCTTCCAAGTGGTAAGACCCATATTTTTCTTGTTTATGTCCGCACTGTTGTAAATGATTTCTGCAGCCGTCTGTCCTGTTATTGCATAATGAAATTTATTTTGAACAAGGGAATAAAACTTTTTTGTAACCTCGCTGTCTTTGTTGTAATCAACGGAGCATTCTGCGTATATGTCTGTTATCTGTTGCCATATCCTTCTCTCACTTGCTCTGATTGAGCGAACGCGTTCAAGCAATTCACGGAAGTAATCTTTGCCAAATACTGCTCCACCCTGCTTCAGTCTTTCATCATCAAGCACGAAGCCCTTTTGCATAAATTCCTTTAGGACCTTAGTTGCCCATATACGAAAATTTGTCGCTCTGCGTGAATTTACCCTATATCCCACTGAAATAATAGCATCAAGGTTGTAAAACATTATGTTGCGTTTCACATCCCTATTGCCCTCATGTTGAACTACCGAGAAATCCTCGGCAGTTGAACTTTTGTCAAGTTCGCCTGTGTCGTATATGTTTTTTAAATGCAATGTTATGTTGTCTGGGGAACAATCAAACAATTCCGCCATCGCTTTTTGTGAGAGGTATATGGTGTCATTTTTGACAATTGCCTTCACAGAAACATCTTCAGTTTCTGTTTTATAAACTAAAAATTTATATTCTTTGCTGTCCATAATTTAACAAAACATCTTCTCCAACAAGGATTTTTTAATATTTTTCAGCTTTTCACACTTACGCTGATGAAGGGCGATAAGCGAGTCCAAAGCAGCAAATAATTTGCCGATTTTCTCTTGCTCATGAATATTTCCAGGATAACTAATAAAAGAGTTTTCTAATAAGGCATTCTTTGGAATAGAAGTTACTTTGATGCCCTGCATTAGTGGCAACAACTGATTATGAAACTGATTTGAATTTAAGTAAAAACCAAGATAGTAATCAGCAAATTGAATACTTGGTCTTAAAGGAATTGTATGCAACCCAGATACTATTTTTTGATTGTTTGATATATTTCTAATTTCACAACATTTGCCTACCGTGTCGTCTTCCGCAGTATCTGAAAAAATTATGTCTCCGTTTTTTAACAATAAACTCTGATAGTCAGCAGTATTATTTTTTATGTATGGCAACGTATCGGACGCTGCATCAATATATTCACCAAACTTAATTAAAACATCACCATAGTGTATGTCTCTATACTCCTGGTTTTCTGTTGTTAAATCATCACGCGAGAGTGTATTGTTCTTTAATACTTTTACAATATCCTTCAACTTCACACTAACCCATCCATGAGGCTGAGAGGCGTGTGCAGATTCGCAAGGGTTAGGGGTTCCAGCAAGCGCAGGGCTAACCTTTGTGGTTGCCCAAGCGCTGGAATCCTGCCGTTGCGAAGATGCCAGCATATCAACCGAACCCCCATGCCGTTCCCAAGCGTTAGTAAATTCTTTGAATCGAATCTCCGGTACATCCTTCCCCTCAGCCGGGAACATTTTTTCAAGTAGTGACTTCTTTACATTCTTCAATTTATCACACTTACGCTGATGAAGGGCGATAAGCGAGTCCAAAGTGGCAAACAACTTGGAAACTTTGATTTGCTCTTCGTAAGATGGAATATAAATTTCCACATTGTATAAGTCGGAATTATGAATATGAACAATAGTTTTCCCCTGCGCTTTCTTAGATATGTCATAGTGAGGTTTTCCGTATGTAAGGCAATAAGCCAAATAATCAGGATTAACCGATGAATATATTATATTTAAATCTCCTGCTAAAATCACACCTTTCTGTTTTATACTTGAAGCTATGGCAATATCCTCAGCTGTTTCACCAGATGCAGGCAAAACCACTTCTTGTCCTTTGCTAACAATGGAATTTGGCTTTAAAATCGCAAAAGTATCAATGTTATTTTCGATTGTGTGATAGTTTGTATAAAGCCTGCCATATAAAAATATTGGCGCTCCGTGCTCGACCAAATCATCTTTGTTATATCCATATCCTTTTGATAAAGTCGCTACATATCCCAATTTTACCCTTGCCCATCCGTGAGGCTGAGGCTCGTGCGCAAGGTCGCATTTTTCCGAAGAAAAACTCCGAAGACGGCTAACCTTGTCGGTTGCCGGCAAGGATTTTTCTGTAAAATGTGAGATTGTCCGAGAATCAGCCGAACTATGCCGTT
>CADBSO010000088.1 GCA_902797395.1 uncultured Spirochaetales bacterium | reverse complement strand
TTGGAGAACATTCCGGCGCCGTCGTATGATGATGAGGAACCGTTTGGGATGTTGGTGTGCGATTTGTCGTATTCCGACTTTCTCGGCCGGCTTGCAATAGGAAGGGTGATGAATGGAACCGCGCATGTCAATGACAGCCTTGTGTGCATAGGCTCTGACGGCAATCCCACTCCATTGAAGATCACAAAGCTTCAGACATATGATGGTCCGTCATTTTCTGAAACCCAGACGGCAGACCCCGGTGATATAATAGTCCTTTCCGGAATAGAGAATGTCGAAATCGGGGATACCATTTGCACCAAGTCGAATATAAAAGCGCTTGAACGGGTGAAAGTGGCCGAGCCTACGGTTGAAATGATCTTTTGCCAGAATTACACTCCGCTTGCGCTGACCGAGGGGAAAATCGGGACGAGCGCTAAGATAAACGAGAGGCTTGTCAAGGAGACGCTTAAGAACATTTCCATAAAGTTTGAGAAGAATCCGGATGATACGTTCACTGTGAAGGGCAGAGGCGAATTCCAGATATGCATACTCATAGAAAGCATGAGACGCGAGGGTTTTGAGCTTTGCGTTGGACGGCCGAGGGTGATTTTCAAAACCGGTCCGAATGGTGAGAAGCTTGAGCCGATAGAGGAAGTGATATTCGATGTTCCTTCGGAGTATCAAGGCGCTGTCATGGAAAAGGTCGGATTCAGAAAAGGAACCGTCGAAGACATAAGATATCTTCCGTCCGATCGTGTGAAAATAGTATGTGACATTCCTTCCAGAACGCTTATCGGATTCAGGGATGAGTTTCTTACGTCGACCAAGGGCATGGGAATCATGAACAGCAGTCTTAAGGGATATGAGGAATACAAGGGTGATGTGAGAACCAGGGCTTCAGGCTCACTCGTTTGCGACAGGCGCGGAAAAGCGGTGGCTTATGGGATTTGGGAGCTTGAGGATCGCGGACGGATGTTCATAGTTCCGGGTGATGAGCTGTATGAGGGGATGATTGTCGGCGAGCGCAATAAGGAAGGGGATCTGATGATTAATCCGACCAAAACGAAGAAGCTTACGAACCTCAGGGCATCTGGAAAGGATGAGGCCGTTACGCTCATACCTGTGGTTCCGATGACATTGGAGCAGGCCGTTCAATTCATTTCCGATGATGAGTATGTTGAGGTGACGCCTAAGTCGGTGAGGATGTGCAAGAAGATTCTTTCCACGCAACAGAGGAGGATCTTCAATTCCAGAGGCGAGATACCTGAGTATTTGAAGTAGTTTGGATGTGTCCGAATATATTTATTCTGTCATATCCAGCCGCCGGATATGCGGCGCATATGCGCGATTTGGGTCGCAAAGACATTCGGATAGGCGCAAAGCCTTATCCTGCATTAGGCTTCTCCGCCTCAAATCGTGTCTTTGCGCTGCCTCTCCGGCTCCGTGGCTCTGTCTATCGGTCAACTTTTCGGACATAGCCGTTGCTTTCAAGGTTTTCACAGGAGGTGCGTTATGAGTGATGACGGAAAGAAGAAGGGTTTTCTGGGGGGTATGTTCGGCTTCGCATACTGGCTCATCAAGAAGGTGGTGCTGATTTTCATTGCGATTCTTGCGATCATACTTGTGATATCTTTGCTTGATATGCTGATAAAATATACCGCCAATACGAATCGTGATTATAACATGGCGCAGGATTTCATAAGCAACTATAAGAGGTATTTCAATTTGTTCTTCGGCTTTATTGGGAGCATATTCAAATGGCTTGGCGGCTTTTTCGGGAAGTTTTTTCACGATCTTACGCATATGAAGGGCCTGATGCCGGAAAGCTTGGTCTGATGTTTGTTTGGCTTTCGGATGGCATATTTGCCGGCATGTCCGCGGAAAATTGAATATAATGTCCGAAAATCATAAAATACTTATAATAAGGTTTTTTCAAAGCATCTTTTTACCATGCTGATTGCTTCTCCGAGTCTGATGCGTTTTCATTTGTTCGGAAGACACTAGCGGATGTCTGTTGGAGAGGGGTCTGCTATGTTTTGCCCTGGTTTAAGGTCAAGGCTCGGCGTTTGCGGCTTTTTGGAGAATGTTCCGATTCGGATTGGTTTCGCGTCATTTTGAAATCAATTTTGAAAAAGTCTTGTGATAATCGAATGTATGAGAGGGAAGGCGGATGCGCGGCATTCGCTGCAAGTGGTTATGGGTGAAGGATATCCGTTTGGCGAAATAGAGAAGAAATGGCAGGATTATTGGGAGAGGAACAGGACATTCAAGGTTTCCGAGGATGAGAGCGTTCCGGAATCGAAGAGGCTTTATGTGTTGGATATGTTTCCATATCCATCGGGAGATGGGCTTCATGTCGGGCATCCGGAAGGATATACCGCTACTGATATATATGTGAGATTCAAAAGGATGCAGGGCTATAATGTGCTGCATCCGATGGGGTTTGATGCTTTTGGCTTGCCTGCCGAGAATTATGCTCTTGCGACTGGACAGCATCCCAGGATAACCACTGAAAAGAACATCAATAATTTCAGAAAGCAGATAAAGTCTCTTGGCTTCTCGTACGATTGGGACAGGGAGGTAATCACCTCATCTCCGGATTATTACAAATGGACGCAGCGCATTTTCCTTAAGCTTTACGAGAAAGGGCTTGCATATGAGAGCAACATGCCTATAAATTGGTGTTCTTCGTGCAAAACCGGACTGGCGAATGAGGAGGTGAAGGACGGAAAATGCGAAAGGTGCGGGAGCATAGTGACCAGAAGGTCCATAAGGCAGTGGGTTCTGAAGATAACGGAATATGCTGAGAGGCTTTTGGAGGATTTGGATCTTCTGGATTGGCCGGAGAGCGTCAAGGCTATGCAGCGCAATTGGATCGGAAAGTCAATTGGCGTCAACATGGCGTTTAAAGTCGATGGGTCGGATGATGTGATTACGGTGTTTACGACTCGCGCTGATACCGTGTTCGGCGTTTCATGCCTTGTCATTTCACCGGAATATTCAGATATAGGCAGATTCATATGTCCCGAGCAGAAGGATGCTTGTCTGAAATACATCGAATCCGCTTCGAAAAAGAGCGAAATGGACAGGACGAGCGACAAGACCGAGAAGACGGGGGTCTTTACGGGCACATATGTCATAAATCCTGTGTCAGGGAAAAAAGTTCCGCTTTGGATAGCTGATTATGTTCTGAGCACCTATGCGACAGGCGCAGTGATGTCGGTTCCGGCTCACGATCAGCGCGATTTTGATTTTTCCAAAAAATATGGATTGCCCATAATATGCGTTATAGATAATGGCGAGGGGCCTGATGCGGTTCTTAGCGAGGCGTATACGGGTGATGGGAAGCATATCAATTCAGGGTTTCTCGATGGGCTTGATACGCCGACTGCAATCGCTAAGGTCATGGAGTATGTTGAGAGCAAGGGGATAGGCGAGAAGCGCGTGAACTATAAGCTCAGGGATTGGATTTTCTCCCGGCAGAGATATTGGGGGGAGCCCATACCTCTCATTCATTGTCCGAAATGCGGAACGGTGGAGGAAACCGAGCTTCCGCTGCTGCTTCCGGAAACTACTAATTACAAGCCTACGGAGGAGGGTGAGAGTCCTCTTGCTCATGTCGATTCCTTCATCAATGTGAAATGTCCAAAATGCGGCTGTGATGCCAGAAGGGAAACGAATACGATGCCTCAATGGGCGGGCTCGTGCTGGTATTATTTGAGATACCTCGATCCGCATAATGATAAGGAATTCGTTTCGCCGGCAGCGGAGAAATATTGGATGCCTGTCGATCTTTATGTCGGCGGCGCGGAGCATGCGGTTTTGCATCTGCTTTATGCGAGGTTCATCCATAAGGTGCTTTTTGATTTGGGCATGGTTTCAACGAAAGAGCCGTTTCAGAGACTTGTGAATCAGGGTCTGATAACCGCATTTTCGTATCAGAGGCCGAATAAGACGCTTGTCAGAAGCGATTTGGTTGAGGAAAGGGATGGCAGGTATTTTGAGAAGGATGCCGGAACCGAATTGACCAAGGTGATCGCGAAGATGTCGAAGAGTCTGAAAAACGTTGTGAATCCCGATGATGTGATAAGGGAGCATGGCGCCGATTGCCTCAGGATGTACGAGATGTTCCTTGGTCCGCTGCAGGCGTCAAAGCCGTGGAGCACATCGGGAATAACCGGATTGGATAGGTTTCTGCAACGCGCCTACAAGCTTAAGGATAAAGTTGCTGAGGATGTTTCCCTTTCTCCGGAAGACGAGAAGATCATGAATTCCACTATAAGGAAGGTTACAGAGGATACGGATGCTTTGTCGTTCAATACGGCGATCAGTTCGATGATGGTGTATGCTGGCCATATGGCGCAAATGGATAAGGTTCCTGCGGTGATGTTCAGGAGTCTTGTGCTGATTCTCGCTCCGTATGCGCCGCATCTCGCTGAGGAGCTTTACGAGTTCCTGGGCGGAAAGGAATCCGTTTCGAAGGCTTCATGGCCGTCATTTGATGAGAGCAAGATCGTTGAGGATAATGTCAGCATAGCGGTTCAAGTGAACGGCAAGGTGCGTTCGGTTGTGGAAGTCGCCATGGATAGCGATGATGATCGTGTGGTTTCCCTTGCGAAAAATGACGGGAAGATAGCGAAGTGGCTGGAAGGCAAATCCATTGTCAAAACCATCGTCGTGAAGAATAGGATTGTCAATTTCATAATCAAATAGGACAGGCGCGTCATGGAATCTTTAAAGGAGTTGTACCGCATAGGCAGGGGGCCGTCATCATCGCATACCATGGGTCCGGTTAGAGCGGCTGAGATATTTCTTGGGGAGAATCAGGAAGCGGAATCCTTCGCGTGCGAGCTTTACGGGTCTTTGGCAGCTACTGGAAAGGGGCATATGACCGATAAGGCCATAGAGGATGTTTTCCGAGCTGCCGGCAAGCAGGTCAGCATGACATGGAGTCCGAAGACAATTCTTCCAAAGCATCCGAATGCACTCATGTTCCGTTCGTTTTCCTCCGGCAGGGAATTGGGCCACGAGGTCTTCTATAGCGTCGGCGGCGGAAGAATTGTGCGCGAGAACGAGGACTTGGAGGGCAACAACATATACCCGTCGGATTTTCTGACAATGAGGAGCGCGCTTCTCTATTGCGAGGAGGAAGGGCTGGGAATATGGGAGATACCAGTCAAGGTCGAGGGTCGCAGCGTAGTTGATTGCATGGAAACCGTTTGGAATGCCATGAAGGATGAGATATGCCGCGGAATCGAAGAGGAAGGCGTGCTTCCCGGCGGACTGAAGCTTAAAAGGAAGGCCAGCGCTTATTATATGAGATCCAAGAGCTTTTCCGGCAATATGGGATATAATGCCGAACTTGTTTCCTATGCTTTGGCTGCATCCGAGCAGAATGCGGCTGGTGGGGTAGTCGTGACCGCGCCTACATGCGGAAGCTGCGGGGTTTTGCCTAGCGTGTTGTATTTTCTGCAGAAGAGCTATGGTTTTCCTGATCAGAAGATATACAGGGCTTTGCTTACCGCAGGGCTTTTCGGAAATGTCATCAAGGAAAACGGAAGCATATCAGGCGCAGAGGTCGGTTGTCAGGGGGAGATAGGCAGCGCTTGCGCGATGGCCTCCGCTGCTGCGACTCAATTGCTCGGCGGTTCGAATTTTCAGATAGAGTATGCTGCTGAAATGGGATTGGAGCATCATCTCGGACTGACTTGCGATCCGGTTCTAGGGCTTGTTCAAGTGCCGTGCATAGAGCGGAACGCCATGGCAAGCATGAGAGCGATAAACAAT
>CADBSO010000087.1 GCA_902797395.1 uncultured Spirochaetales bacterium | reverse complement strand
TTTGAGACCGTAGTTCAGTATGTCATTGCGTATCAGTTCCTGCTCGGCTTGAGTGATGTTTTTGCGTTCACTGATGTGCCGCCAGGCAAGCATAAGATCTGACCAGACGACCTTTTTCGAGGCGGTTGAAGCCGAGGTCTGAACGGCTTTTGATGTCGCAGTTGTCGGCTTTGTGGCAGCAGTAGTGTGCACAGCTTTCTTTGTTGATGTGCTGCTTGCCTTTGTTGTAGTGGTAGTCATTGCAGTTGACTTTGCTGTGGTAGTTGATGACTGCGTTGTGGACTGAGTAGTGGTTGTAGATTCAACTCTCGCTGAACTTGAAGAGCTTGTGGTTGTTGCCTGTGTCGTGCTTGTGGTATGTAGTGTCGTGGTGGTGGTTGACTGCGATTTTGTGGTAGTTGTCTTGGTTGAGACAGTATGTGTTTTTTCTTTTTCTGCCATGCCGCTGCAAGCGGTGAGCAACAGCGCTGCTATTGCGATTACAAATGTTTTGCGCATAGTATCACCTCCAACACGGAGCATACCACAACCGCCCGGCAATATCCAGACCTTTCAGGAAAGTTCTACATAAGTGACTGTTTGAACATCGTGGGTTTGTGGAAATTACGGCGAACTTATATTCAAATGAGATGATGTCTGGGTATTTTTATAGGCGAAAAACAAAACATTACATATAAAACAGTGCTAAATGCCGTAGAATCAGTCTTTTTGAATTAATCAAGAATATGTGCCTGATATTGACATTTATCTACACTTATGATATAATTACCATATATATTTGATGGATTTTTATTAATATTTCACAATAAAATGAGCCCTACGTAATTGTATAAATGATTTTGCCGCAATTTGTTAAGGCTTGTATGCACTGATTGTAGCCATGAAAGGAAGTTCTGTATTATGTATACAACAGATTTAAAATTTTTTACAAATGAGCCTGATCGCGATTTGTACAATCGTTTCTCTGCTATTTTAAAGAGTAACACACAGTTTTTCGACGTTCTTGTCGGATATTTCCGCTCCAGTGGATTCTTCAATATGTATGAAGCTCTTGAACAAGTCGAAAAGATTCGTATTCTTGTTGGTCTTAATGTGGATCTTTTCACGGTGAAAATTATTGATCTTGCCAACGATGAGTACACCCCTGTTCCGGTATCAGCAAAGCAAGGAAAAGAAATATTGGAAGCGGAGATTGAGCAGGAATTTGCGGAAGCTGAAGCAACTTCCAAAGTGGAAAAAGGCGTACGGGTTTTTGTAGACTGGTTGAAAAATGGCAAGTTGGAAATGCGTATGTATACTAAATCTCCAATTCATGCAAAGGTATACATCATGCGTAAAGACCCTGTAAAGGTTCCAGATATGTTTGGAAGTGTCATTACCGGTTCGAGCAACTTCTCGGTTGCCGGATTGAAGAATAATCTTGAGTTTAATGTTGAGCTCAAGGATACCCCAGATGTCAAATTTGCATTGGAACATTTTGAAAAACTATGGGATGATGGAATTGATATTCGCAATGCATATATTGAAGCTGTTGAGAAGAAAACATGGATGCGTGATGATATTACGCCATACGAGATGTATCTGAAGACCGTCTATGAGTTCTTCAAAGAGGAAATCAACGCTGACAAAGAAACTATAGAAACTCTACTTCCAGACGATTATATGCGTCTTCAGTATCAGTTTGATGCAGTTACCCAGGCAAAAAAGAAACTGGAAGCCTACAATGGTGTATTTATTTCGGATGTTGTAGGTCTTGGTAAAACATATATATGTGCGCTTCTTGCGAAATCTTTCAAGAGAAACACACGAAAACTGTTTGTGTGTCCGCCGGTACTAAAGAACTACTGGGAGAGCGTATTGAAGGATTTTGACGTTTCGAGATGTGATGTTGAGTCCCTCGGAAAACTTGATCATATTATTGAGAAGGGCGCTGACAAATACGATTATGTGTTTGTTGATGAAGCTCATAGATTCAGAAATAGCGATACTGAAAGCTTTGCATTATTACATGAGATTTGCAGGGGAAAGAAGGTTGTCTTGATTTCCGCCACTCCTATAAACAACTATACAAGTGATATTGAAAACCAAATATATCTATTTCAACCCAAACAAAGTGGAAATATCAACGGTATTAAGAATATTGAAGGCTTCTTCCGTGGATTGAACAGTAAACTTACGACAAAGGTAAAGGGCTCTCCGGAATATATGTCGCAACTTCGCGAAAACTCTGAGATTATCAGGGACAAGCTTATTCGCGAGGTTATGATTCGTCGTACCCGTGGCGAGGTGCAGAAGTATTATGCTGCTGATTTAGAGGCTCAGGGACTTAAATTCCCTAAGGCCGGCAGCCCTGAAAAAATCGTTTACGAATTTGATGAAATAACAGATAAGGCCTTCTGCGAGACCATTGCAGCAATCAAAGAATTTAAATATGCTCGCTATACTCCGTTATTATACTTGAAAGATAAAGACAAATTTGCGCAAATGATAATTGGCCAGAGAAACATGGGTGGATTTATGAAAGGTATCTTGGTCAAGCGCCTTGAAAGCAGTTTCTATGCTTTCTCTAAGACACTGGGACGTTTTATCGAATCCTACGAACAGTTTATTAACATGTACGAAGGCGGTAAGGTGTACATAAGCAAGAAGGTCAATGTATACGACCTTTTGGATGATGGAAATGATAACGGCTTGAAGAAACTATTCTATCATATTGAGCAAAAAGATGTTCTTGCTTTTGATTCGAAGGACTTCCAACCAAAGCTCATTAGAGACTTGCGCAGCGATCTTACACAGTTACAGTATTTGCGTGATATGTGGGCAGAAGTTACTGTTGATCCTAAGCTTGCTGAGTTCCGCAATCAGCTGTCCAACAACAAGATAGTTAAAGGTAAAAAGATTATTGTCTTCACTGAGTCTAAGGAAACAGCCGAGTATCTATTTACTAACCTTAAGGACTTGTATGGCAGTCGAATCGTTTATTTCAGCGGCCAGAGTAGTGATACTCTTAAGACCGTTATTGAGGATAGCTTCAATCCGAAAAACAAAGACAAGAATAACGATAAATACGATTTGCTTATCACTACAGATGTGCTTGCAGAAGGTATCAATCTGCACAGAGCAAATATTCTTGTAAACTATGATTTGCCATGGAACCCTACAAGGATTATGCAGCGTGTCGGACGTATCAATCGAGTGGGTACCGAACACGACCGGATTTATGTATTCAACTTCTTTCCAACAGCACAGAGCGCAAAGCAGATGCCTTTGGAAGATAGAATTCTTGAAAAGCTCCAATCTTTCCATGACACGCTCGGTGAAGATTATAAATATCTTTCTGATGCAGAAGAAGTTTCGGCACAGAATCTGTTTGCGGATCTGTCTAAGAATCTTGATGATGAAGACGGTGAGAGCACAAACCCTGAGCTTGCATATCTGGCTTTAATTCGTGGTATTCGTGATACAAACAGTGAGCTTTTTAACAAAATCAAGCGTCTGCCGTTAAATGCGAAGACCGCGAAGAAGGATGCGCAGTCAAATCACGATTATACAATTACTTTCCTCAGGAAAGGAGCTTTAAAATCATTCTTTGTGACAGATGCTGATGAAACGGAGACTAAGCAGCTTTCATTTATGGATGCTATCAAGATGATTGAATGTTCTGAAAACGAACCAAAACTTGCTGTTGCCGGCGAATATTACGATCATCTGAAGAAAAATAGCAAAGCATTTGATGATATGCTGGTTGCAGAGGAAGAGGTCACCGTTGAAAAAACGATGGTCACCGGAAATGATAAGAAGGTCATTACGGCACTCAAGGCTTTGAAGAGCGCTGCTACCCTGACCGACATAGAGGATGATAGGATAGATACAGTTATTAAGCGTTGCGAGAATGGCGAGCTTCCCGCCAAAATCACCAAGAGTATCGTAAAGGAGCTTGGACTTACTCATTCCGATCCTATTGAACTGTATCACGCTATTATTAATTTGATTCCGGACACATATTTCAATGAGACCGACATTCTAAAGTCTGTAGTAAACGGTGAAAAGGAAATAATTCTTTCCTGTTATATTTGTGGAGGTAAATTATGAGTGAACCTATCAAAAAAATCGAAGACATATTAAAAAGCACCTATTCAACAGATGGCTTTGTGGCACTCATCAAGGAAATATTTGATTCTATAAAAATCATTGCACCCGACAAAAAGAATAAAGAGTATTCCAACTTCAATTCCCATATTGAAACCTCTAGTCATATCGGCAACTACACAACTCCAGATGGAAAGAAAATCGCCGTTTTTGAAGTTCAGTTAAAAGCGGCAAGTTATGTCGAGAACGCGAGAAGCACCCAGCGTAGTTATGCACGAAAGCTGATTGAGAACGGCAATTTGGATGCAGCTATTATTGCATTTTTCACCCCTAACGATGATAAATGGAGGTTATCTTTTGTCCGCCTTGATTATGAAATGAAATTTGAGGGAGGGAAGTTCAAAGCACAGGAAAACTTAACTCCCGCTAAAAGATATTCTTTCTTAGTCGGTAAGGACGAGCCATGCCATACTGCTATTTCACGTTTCCATAATTTTATCATTGATCAAAATTACAATCCCACACTGGATGAAATCGAAGAAGCTTTCAGCGTTGAAAAGGTCACCAAGGAGTTCTTTGAACTCTATTGCGAAAAATTCTATCAGTTGCAGGAGTATTTGGAAAGCAATCGGGATTTCAAAGAAGAGTCTGAAAGGTGCGGTTTTACTTCGGAACAGTTTGCCAAGAAACTCATGGGTCAAATTGTTTTCCTTTACTTTTTGCAGAAAAAAGGTTGGCTTGGTGTAAATGTTTGGGCTCCTAGATTAACAGAGAAAGAATATAAAAATGTATTTTACACTTCTGGAGCACACGGAAGGATTATTAAAGAACACCTGCCAAATATTTATGTTCTCAAAGACGATGGTAATTTTTATCTGAATTCTCGTGCGCTGGACGACATCTCGGATGAAGATGAAGAAGTAATTGCAAATCATATGCCTAGGGCAAAAACATGGGGTGACGGTTCAAGAAAATTCTTAAGAACTATCTTTACATATTCGCAAAGTCACAAAAAGCATTTTTATGAAGAATACCTCGAACCGTTGTTTTATGACGCACTAAATCGCAATCGTGGAGCAATGGGCTATTTTCCTGCGCTCCATTGCCGTGTACCGTTCCTTTCCGGTGGCCTGTTTGACCCTATCGAGAATTATGACTGGAAAAACAACTATTTTGATATTCCAGATGAGATCTTCTCAAATAGGAAGAACGACAACGATCGTGATGCAGATGGTATTCTTGATATCTTTGATCGCTATAACTTTACCATGAGCGAAGATGAACCGATGGAACGTGAAGTTGCTATCGACCCAGAAATGCTTGGTAAAGTATTCGAGAACCTGCTTGAGGTCAAAGATAGAAAATCGAAAGGCGCATTCTATACGCCTCGTGAAATTGTTCACTATATGTGCCAGGAAAGCCTTATCAATTATCTCGTTCGTAAGACTGGACTGAAAGAAATGGATATCCGCGATTTTATCCTTTACGGCGATTTTATGAAAGATGAAGATACCTCGAAGGAAAAACGTGAAGGTAACGGTGGCATGTATATCTCTGATGAGATTTTCAAAATCGATACCGATGGAAATATCGTCGTAAATAGATTTCCCGAAATCGACGAGGCTCTTGCAAATGTTAAGGTTGCAGACCCTGCTGTTGGTTCCGGCGCATTCCCACTTGGTATGATGAACGAAATCGTCCGTGCACGCCAGAATATCACTGCATATATGTCAATCGGAATGAATGCCTATAACAAGAGAATGCTTTATCAAAATGATCGTTCTTCTTACATCTTGAAATATAACACGATTAAAAACTGCTTGTATGCAGTTGATATTGAGCCTTCTGCCGTTGATATTGCACAGCTTCGTTTGTGGCTGTCCCTGGTCATCGACGATGAGATCAATCCAAAAGCTCAAAACGATCTTGAAGGACATCGTGATCCGTTGCCTTTGCCGAACCTCGAGTGTAATATCCTTTGCGGAAACTCTCTGATTGATGAATTTATGGGCGTAAAATTGGTTAAACCAAGTGATATCATCGGTACGATGCAACCCAACTATCAGTATGATTTTGGACATAGTGATTTTGAAGTCATTCTGAAGAAAATGCTTGAGGAGCAGGATATGCTCTTTGGCTGTGATGATCCCATCAACAAACACAAGCATAAAGAAGCCATACAATCTTATAAGGATATGATCGTGTCAAAAGAGGTTGAGGGCAACCCGTCCTTTATGTTGGAGTATAAAAAAGCGACAACTATGTCTTCTAAGCCTTTTATTGTATGGGAATTAGACTTTGCACGTGTATTTAGAGATAACGGCGGATTTGATATTGTTATTGGTAATCCGCCGTATATCGATTCTGAAACCATGGTTAATTCTGGCCTTGTGCAAGAGCGTGAATATCTTTCAAAAAAGTATTCTTTTTGTAAAGGGAACTGGGATATGTACATTGCGTTTTTTGAAAAGGGATTCAATATTTTGAATGAATCTGGATATCAGATATATATCACTCCTGACAAATGGATATCAAAATCTTTCGGTGATGCCCTACGTATTGGTCAAATATCATTTATTAAAAAGATTCTGATTGCGGGAAGAGATGTTTTTGAGAGTGCACTAGTAGATTCTATAGTCACATCTTTCGACAAATTAACATCAGAAGATATCATAATTGAGAAAAAAGATACTATAAACAGCAAGATAGAATGTGTCCGTACCGTAAACAAGAGGATTTTAGAAAAACCGTTTGCATTGGATATCTTATTTTCTGATTATATTGACATCATCGCTCATATTTCAGACGCTCCGATTCGTTTAGGTGATCTCTATACTTGTGAAAATGCATGTGGCACATCGGACTGCTATACTCTAAAAGATATTCTATTTTCGTTAGATGAGGCAGATGACTATAATGATGACGAGTACTATAGAGTTATTAATACTGGCACTATAGGACGTTACAAAGATCGTTGGTCATTTGCTCCCATGAAATACCTAAAAGACAAATATCAGAATCCTGTAGTTAGACAGTCCGAGTTTGAGGCAACTTTCCCGAATTCATATGGAAAAAAAGTTACTAAGAAAAAGATGATAATTAAGGGCCTTACTCTACTTGATGCTGCATTGGATTTGTCTGGAAATACTGTCCCTGGAAAGGCTACAATGATTATTCCAATAGACGATGAGGATGAATTGAAATATGTAGCTGCGTTTATCAATAGCAAAATAAGTATCTTTTATATTAAGCAGAAGTATTCTTCTTCTAGTTATAACGGAGGAATTAACTTCTCAAAAGATATGATAAACAATCTTCCGATGCCATATATTGACGAAACTCACAAAAAAATAATAATATCTTTGGTGACAGAAATTTACGATAAAAAAATGGCGGATATTTGCGCTGATACGACAGATATGGAAAGAAGAATCGACGAATGTTTCTATCAGTTATTCGGGTTGTCAGACCTCGAGATAAAAGCAATAGAACAAACATTAAAAAAATAACAGATTATTCTGGCTTTGAATCTATGCTGATCGGATTTGTGAGATGACGACCGTTTTTTGATCTGCACAAATGTGATGACAACGTATGACAGGAAAAGCGAGGAACTACATAGATGAATAAGAATCAATTAATCTATAATGCGGCAAAAGAATATCTCGACAGTATAAAGCCAGATACAGTAAACCTTGATAAATACTTTTTGGGCGACAGTAGAGACT
>CADBSO010000086.1 GCA_902797395.1 uncultured Spirochaetales bacterium | reverse complement strand
GTCCGAATACATTTATTCCGCCATATCCAATCGCCGGATATGCGCCGCATATGCGCGCTTTGGGTCGCAAAGCCATTTGGATAGGCACGAAAGCCAAACTTTTTAATAATATGTTATATAAGCATTGTTATTTATTTGAAAATCATGCAGATACATCAAAACATTCTATCCGTTTCGCAAACTTTGCAACATATTCGCTGCGACAGCTGCCAATCAAAGCCACATTCACTCCGACACCATCGCGCCTCAACCTATCAGCATAAGACACCTCGCCTATTTCACCATCCGTAATCAAAAGCAGTCTCCTCTTCCTCTTTGATGCAGGCAACGAATAATAATGCTCGAAAACACAATTTCCATCAGTTCCGCCTGTAGACTTGTACCGACCTCGCGCCAAATCACCAATGCCAACCTTGCAAACCTCCGTCGAAAAGGCATACATCTCGCAAAGCCCCTTCCTGAAAGCCGGAACAATTGCGGAAACAAACTTCGGCAAAGCGCATGTCACCGAACCCGACACGTCAAGATACACAAGCGTTCTCACATCATTATCATGTCTAAGCGCAAAGCGATCGAATGTCGAATCATACGAGCATAGCCTGCCGTAGATCATTCGTTTGGCAATCGCAAGCCTATCTGACGATTTAGGAAAAAACGTTCGCGCCTCGACTGAATCCAACGCATGGCATCTCATATCAATCGGATTGTCGGAATCATCCTTGCAACCGGACTCAAACATAAGGCTAACGAGCTTTCGCTTGAAAGCAGCATCCTCCTTCCTCAGTTCAATTTCCATATCACGCATAGCTCCGCCCATATCCCGTCCTCCGACTATCACATTGCGCGGCCATCTTCCGATAATCTCATCGATTGCGCGCCTGATAGAAGGATCGGAAACTTGCGAGTCACCTCTATGATTCCCGATAAGCACGGCATTGCCTGCCGACCCTACCTTGTCCTTCAGCATTCGATAAACCTCATAATATGTTCCGCAATCGGTTTCATAAAGGATTTTAAGGATTCCCTTGAACTCATCCGGAACGCAGTCATCTGCCGGGCGCAAAAGACAGGATGGAAAATCGGAGCTGGAATTCAGACTGGTGAAAAACGAAGTGAACTTATCCTGCGGAAAACTCCGACAGAGCATGGAATTTATCACAGCATCAAATGCGATGTTATCCGCTGCGGTTCTCCTTTCGAAAAAAGTCGTATGGCCCAAAATCACATGATACAGCTCATGCATAATCAGCATAAGCAAATGCTCATCAGTCCGGCAATGCTTCTCGACAAAACTGATATTCACGATCATTTCCGGAACTGCGCCGCAAGAAACAGCTGCAGACGGCGCTTTGGCATCATCATCCGTGACCTTTATCCCAATAAGCCTCAGCAATGCGGACATTTGAACCGATCCGGATTCGACTACTGAAAAGATTCTTCTTCTGACATCGTCTGCTGTCATATCACCCCCCTACGCCTCGCAATATGTGTCGGCAACTTCCAATTTGCTGAAAAACAGAGTTCTGGCAAAATTATCGCTGCTGAAATCCGGTTGACGCCTAGGTATGTACAAACCGTTCACAGTCTTGGAAAACACAAGAATCAGCAAAAAAACATCATCGCACCTAATGCCATTTCCCGTACTGTCTCCGCATGCGGCTTCAAAGCCGGAATCATCATCCGACGAACCGTAAGCAACGGAAATCATATACCCTCTTGGCTTCGGCGTCCTCTCAAACTCTCGCAAATGCGACAAGTAGAAATCAGAAGACTTCCAAGCAAGGGCGCTTCGCTCCGATCCAAGCTTCCAGGACAGCACAATGGGATCAAAAATAATACACCCGCCACGTTGCCCGCCTGACGCATCGCGATGCTCATCCTTATACTCGAACAAAGGAACAATGCGCTTGCGCATAACGCTTTTCGGCGGCACCGACATGTTATGAAGCATCCGGCCATTCGACTGAAAAAAATCATAATCGCGCATGAATATCAGCTCGCAACGCTCAAGGATCCCGATGAAACACCTTCGAATGCCTCCGGGAACATATCAAAAAGCTCCATCGAATAGCTGCCAATCGCATCGACTTCCTGAGTATTGGAAAACCCATCCGGCAAAAAAGATGATAGGAGATTGCCGAAATAGTTCGCATAATTGCCATATGGTCTGCTTTTGCCAACTTCAGCAATCAATGAATTAACTCTATCGGAGATCTTCCTTTTCCTCATGACAACCTGAAGCGACTCGCTTGCAGGATTGAAAATCGGCCTGATTTCCTCCATCAGCGACTCCATCACCGTCGCATGCACATCCGCATTTCTCCTCAGCACAAGATAAGATATCAAAGCCGCCGCGCGCCGTTCAAATTTTCCCATCGAAAATACGCATTCGGGAACCACGTCACTCAGGAAATCGGATTCGAGCCTATCCCTGAGCTTCAAAGTCCTGACAAGCCTCTCTTTTTTGGAAACAACTGTCATTATTTCCCTTGCATCATCACTGTATCTCGAAAACGCCAGCGCCTGCGATACGATTCCCTGCATTCTAACAAGATCGATTCTTTTGCCGCTCGCAATATCGGGAATGACATAACGGATATGGAGTTTCGCGCACATCTCAATATCTTCCGCATCAGAAACACCGGAACCATCGGCATCACCAAGCAATGCGGACCCTCCGTTCAGAACCCTTATCGCACAATGCAAATGCAAAAACGCCTCATACATCATCACCGCTCGCCTGGATGATATGTAGCCAAATGAGGAATTGAGAACATCACATAATGCGGAAATATATGAGCCGACCCTCTTCTTAAATGAATCGGAGAGAGAATCGCGCATTTCTCTGATCTCGTTTATTACAGACATAATCCTCGACTTGAAGCTTGAGTCGGTCCCGGCAGCGGATCCAAAGTCATTGAAAATCGCTTGCTTATCGCCTTTTGACAAGTCCTTCCATACAGGAACCTCAACCACATAAGGAAACCTATCGGCCAATGCGGGATCCAAAGGATATGCGCCAGCATAATCGACCAATCCGGCACCATCACACAAATCATCAGAAAACCCGTCACCAGCCGAACACGGATTCATCGCAGCCCATCTGAAACGCAGCTTATCCAGTTTCCTGCCTTGGATGCGCCTATCATAGATTATCGGAAAAAGCTTATTCTGCAATTCGGGCTTCGTTCTGTTGATCTCATCTATAAAGACAGCCTGAGCATCCCATATGGAGCAATCGCAGGCCAAATAATTCAACTTCTTGTAGTCCTCAGACGGAACAGGTATTCCCGTCAGATCATCATAATTAATCAATGAAGCGTTGTATGAACGAAATTCAAGCCCCAATACCGCGGCAATCCTTTCTATCGCCATGGATTTTCCGCTGCCATGATTGCCGATAAGAAGCATCGGCATTTCCGAGGCAAGCGATGCGAATACCACCGGCTCAAGCGATCGCCAGCCGTAAAGACCCAGCGAATCCGCCAATATCGATTCCGAACATATTTCCATTATCTTCCTCCATCACACAAGCTTTGGCACTTTGCCGAAGAGATCGGTAAGTTGCCGGCGGATCAAAGGGCTTGCCCCTAACCGCACTCTCTATGGAATATACTATTTGAGGCCTTTCAAAACTCATTTCAAAATGACATGAAAGAACCGATATCAATCTAACGCTTTGACGTAAAAATGTCAAATTCGACCAAATGGCAGGCGCAATAGATCACGCCTGCCCAACATCCTGTCTGAACGAATCGGACATTACAAGCATCACATTCCCGGAAAAAACATGACTTCAGGGACGTCCGCGCTTCGGCACAAATGCGAACACGATCTTCATAATAAGCGGATAGAGCGCGATGCAATAGAGAATGGTAATGAAGTTGAATGTGAAATTTCCCCAATTGCCACCTAAAGCCGCACGAAGAAATCCCTTCATATGCGTTATCATAAAATACAATGGAACAAGCCCGATGCAACCCGCAAGCACGCCGATCTTGGTCAGACCAATCGGCTTGAACCTTATCCATTTCCTTTCAATGAATCTGGCAACGGGAAAAGCTATGAACGAACAAAGATCCCCATAGCCATCCCTCATCATCTTCTGCGGATCGACCAGCAAATTTCCCAAAGCATCATAATCCATCGGATACGGTTTGAATGTTATGTACGCCAACCCAAGCCATCCGAAAACAAAGCTTGCGATAAGAAACATTTTTTCGCTCTCAGGATTAAACAAGACATATTCGAAAATCTTGCTGACGATATAAAGCACCACGAACGATTCGAGGATTCCAACGAAAACATCCTGCGGAGTATGCACACCAAGATAGTTCCTGGAAAAGCCGGTCAGAAGGATCATGAAAAGGCTTGCAAAAGAGAAAGCCTTCGAATACTGCCACATGTTCAACGCCAGCCCGCCATAGAGCGTACCGCCCGATATGGTGTGTCCGCTCGGAAACGAATAGCCCGTGGCGGTGGATATGGCATCGCCAGCGGGAATAATGCGCGAATCCCTTATCCATGGCCTATATGCGCAGACCGTCAGCTTGATCAGGGCGTTGATTCCGCGGCAAAAGAAAAACGAGGCCAATGTGAAAAGCCCTTTCTTCTTGTCAACAACCCAATAAATGAACACCGGAAGCATCACCAGCATCGTTATGGAAAACAGAGACACCCCTTCCATCAAAGGCGTCAGAAAATCATGAATGCTGTTGCGAAAATTCTGCAGCATCAGCAAATAATTGATATCAAACATTTCAACCTCCCTAGGACGCTTCCGAAGCCATCAGATGACATCTGCGGCAGCATCCCTGACCTTATCGAAAATCTCAAGCATCTCCTTCTCATGCTCATCCTTGGTGAATTTCGACACTATGAATATCACCAAACAACTCAAAGCAAAGGAAGGAAGCAGCTCATACATTGAGAAAAAACCTCCCAGCGGCTTTACCCGCAATTTCCATATTATAACCGCAATGCCGCCAGTCACCATTCCGCAAATCGCGCCAAGACGCGTTGTATTCCTATGGAAAAGGCTGAACAGCATAAGCGGCCCGAAAGCCGCGCCAAGACCTGCCCATGCGAACGACGTTATGGCGAAGATCGTGCTATTGGAATTCCAGCCTATCACCATTGCGATAATAGTGACAACACACAAAGTCGCCCTCGAGCAAATCATGACCTCCTTGGACGAAGCGCTTTTTCTGAAAATTCCCTTATAAAGCGATTGGCTGAAAGCTCCTGCCGATATCAGAAGATACGAATCCGACGATGATATCGATGCTGCAATAACGCCTGCGGCAGCTATTCCAGCCAAAAATGCCGGAAGGTAGAGAGCAGCCGTATCAGTGAATATGTTTTCCGAAGCAATATTGGAAACATAATTTATAGCGGAAATGCTCCTGCCGGATATGCCTATGAATATCGCCGCAAGCATGGAAATGACAACCCATGTCGCCGCAACGCGCCTGGAAACCTTAAGCTCGCTTTCAGAACGTATGGCCATGAACCTGACAAGAACCTGCGGCACTCCAAAATATCCCAATCCCCAAGCCATAGTCGATAGTATCGTAAAAAAGCCATATGGCCTCGCAGCCGCAAACGCATCCGTCTTTCCGCTCAATGGCGTTGCAATCGATGTCAGGGAAAGAAATCCGGGAATGCCCATCAGCAGCCATCCAGACATATCCGACGCTTCCGCGCTAAATGCGGCGACCCATGGCCCAAGACTCCTTCCGCCCAAGAAAAAATTCTCAGAATTCTTATTTGCTCTTTTTGAAAAGTATACTCCGATGCCTATTATTCCGGCCATGTACACGACTATGGCCAGCAACTTCTGAAAGCCTGCGCTATCCACAACATCCACCTGTCATTCGCCAGCAAGCATCTCATAAGCCTCTTTAGCGCAAGCCCTCTGGCCTTTCTTGATGCTTGAAGACCTATGCTTGCATATCAACCTGCCGGAAACAAACAGAGAAACCTCGAACACATCCGATGCGTCCTTGCCTGAAGATTCGATTTTTCTGCTTTCATATATCGGAAGATCATGGGTTTTCTTCTGCACGAATTCCTGAAGAAGCGATTTGTAATCCTTGTCATCAGCGGCCTCAAGAACGCCAACCTTATTGACAAGATAATCGAGCATTCGCGCAACAACCGCAAATGCGGAGTCGCACCCCGAATCCAAAAAAACGGCTGCTATGAGAGCCTCTACGCAATCCGCAAGAATCGATTGCGATATGCTGCTGGTTCTGATCAGCTCATTTTTAAGCGATTTCCCGAACCGCATGCATTTCTGAATATCATACTCGACCGCTATCCGATAAAGGCTGCCCTCGCTCACCAGTATGGAACGCAATTTGCTCAGCCTTCCCTCATTCAACGGATAATGCTCGTAAAGATACCGAGCGGAAACAAAAGAGAGGATGCTATCGCCAAGAAATTCCATCCTCTCGTTGGAAACCGCCCCAGCATTCTCATTAACGAATGACGAATGCGTAAGGGCGTCTATAAGAAACCTGGCGTTTTCAAATTTATGACCCAAGCGGTTCTGCAGGCTCTCGAGCCTTTCCTCGCATGCCATGACAATGCACCCGGGCCTTCAAATCATTTCGTCTTTGCAGCGATATATCCGACGATGTCGCCTATAGTCGTAAACGAAGCGGCATCCTCGTCCGGAACCTGAATCTGAAGCTCGTTCTCGATATCATAAATAATCTCAAACGAATCCAGACTGTCAACATTCAGATCCTCTCTCAGCTTCGAGTCCATTGTAAGCTTATCCGGCTCTTTGAATTGGGTATGATCAACCAGTATCGTTTTCACTTTCTCAAAAATCTCTTCATTGCTCATTTGCAAAACCCCTCATCACTTTCCAGTTTCCACTATGCTCGCACCCTTGTAGAATCCGCAATTCGGACATACCTTGTGCGGTGCGATCAGATTTCCGCAATTCTCGCATTTCGCCAACGCAGGCGATGCAAGCTTCATGTTCGCGGCCTTGCGGGAAGCAGCGCGCGACTTAGACGTCTTATGCTTTGGTGTTGCCATACAATAATTAACTCCTCAAAAATCGCAGAACATCCATATGAGGACATTCACTATAGTTAAACAAAAATATTTTACTTTAAACGATAATAATTATCAAATGCCGATTATGACTACAACAAGCGCATCACAATTCGACAAGTCATCACTTATCACTCGCAATAAGGCGTCTGATCGCCTCCACTGCGACGCTAATAGCCGCTTCCGGATCATGGCAGAACTCATTCGGCATGCCGCGCTTCTCCCTTTCCTGATTTCCAACCACACTCAATACGGTTCCGCATCTGGCCCTGAGATATTGCGCCACAATAAAAAGCGTTGCGCTCTCCATTTCACTGGCTTTGCATCCCATCATGAAATACTCATTCCACAATTCCTTCAGCCTATACCCAACAGGCATCTTATCAGGATCATGCTGCCCATAGAACGAATCCTTGCACTGCACCACGCCGGCATGGTACCTTCTGTTTTGGGATTTAGCGGAACCTACCAAAGCATTGACCACATCCAAATCCGCAACCGCAGGATACTCTATGCTGGCGTATTCCCTGGCGGTCCCTTCAGCTCGGACAGCAGCAGTCGCAACAACCACATCCCCGCCCTGGACATCAAGGTCTATTCCGCCGCATGTGCCGACCCTTATGAAAGTATCACAACCAGAGGCAAACAGCTCCTGGATGCTTATGGCGGCGGAAGGACCGCCAATCCCCGTACTGGAGACCGAAACCCTGACGCCTTCAAGCAATCCCGTATACGTCACATATTCCCTGTTCGTCACCACATGCTTCGCATCATCAAGCAAAGAAGCTATTTTCCCGACCCTCCCCGGGTCTCCCGTAAGAATGCAATACCTGCCAACATCCCCTTTCTTGGTCCTAACATGATACTGAACTCCGGTTCCGCCCATATAATCAGACATATCCACTCCCCTCTATTCGTTAGTGATTCTCATAAGATTCGCTCCGGCTTCCTCGGACCACACCCTTTCAACGGTGCCGTCAAGAACATGAACGAACATCTCACATGTCACGCTGATCTTCGCCTTGGCGACATGACCAGCTACCACCTCGCCCTTGCTATTCGCAAAAACGCCATGGATATGCATGTATGGCTTGCCATCCTTGCACGTGATGCTGCCGCTCATGCTCGCTATCTCATAATCCCCATGATACTCCTTAAAGGAATATTCCATTTCAGACAAATTCAAAGCCCCGCATATGAAGTCGCTGCTTGCGCCGATCGCGCTTATGCTCGCGCAACCTATCCCCTCTATATTGGCGAACTTCACAAGCCTTTCCGTTATCTCTTCGCCTTTATCGAATCTGATGACATAATCTTCCCTGACTTTCCTGTATTCCATTCCTACTTATCCTCCACAACAGACTAATCACACAAGGCCGCTATCCGAACCTGAACGCACTCTTCTTAAGCCATCTTCTTAAGTCTATAGCATAATCGGCATTTTTGCAAAGGACAGACCCCGCCAACGACAGAAAATACAAGCCGAATGCCAATATGAGATACAAGTTCTCCTGTCTGTAAAACAGCTTGGAAACCACGGCAATGACGCAGAGCGCAACTTCCAGCGCAATCGCTTTCAAATGCTTTGATTCGTATTCCTCCTCAAAAGCATATCTGAACGAATAATATGCCAATACGAACATAAGAGGATTCGCGAAAATCAAATTGAAATTGAAATAAACCATGGAGTGCCTTGTAAACGATGAAAAATAAATCAAGGCAAGGGACAGTATTCCGAACGCGAACTCAACGAAGCATGCGGCCGCGAGAGAAAGCGCCCTGAAAATACGGCCCGCAAGATCCGGAAGAGCAAAGCTAAGAAAATTGATTGCGATCAGAACAGCCAGAATCACATATATGAGCATCTTCGCCGGAGGCAAATTCACGCCCTCAACTACGGACTCCGGATAAATCACCTCATAATCACCTTGCTTGAAATCCTCTATAACACCCACAGGAACGCGCTTTCCAACCTCGTCCGGATTAAGTGAATTCGCATGGCAACCGGGTACTCTCGGAAAATACGACAGCGACAGGAAATCGAATATTTCCACAACACGATCATACATCATCCTCTCACCCTCCGACAAGGGCACAAGCTCCGCTATCGCAAACTTCTTAAGACCTGCCTCCAAATAGCCTGGCAGAAACATTGCATCATAGTAGCTTATAGGAACATCCTGAGAAGGCCCCTGACCAAAATTATAAATGAACTCCACCGCCGGCAAAGGACGAACAGCGCGCTCAACAGCCCGCCTCAATGTTCCCTGCGGGATCGTGGAAAAATCATCATAGAGCTTCCCCTCATAGACCCTATTGAGAACATCCCTGACCCTTGTCGAGCAGTTGTCCTTGAAGAAATCATAATAATAGTTCAAATTCTCAGGTCTGGAATTGAAAAAAAGGAAATTCTGCAAATCCCTTTTCTGCGAATCGCTCATTCTGAGCTTGTAAAATCTAGATGACCTGCCTTCAGACGCCAGATAGCTCTCCCAAAAGTCTATGGTGTGAACCGAAAGCGAATACAAGAGCCTGCCATGAACGAAATCATTAACGAAATTCGGCTTATTGGCATTGAAATTCCCCCAATCGAAAAAAATCCTCTCACCGCTTTCATATTCCAAAACCAATCCCGTATGACCATAGCGCTGGTATATCTCCTTGCCCATTCCGGCGAAATGAACGTACACGCTCACAGGGAGCGTGTTATCGCTCATTCTATTGTAGACAAACTCTGAAAAGCTGACATTCCCTTCGGGAGCCTGGCCGAATTTGCGCAAAAGCACCTCGCTGTCAAAATTCTCCTCCGGACGAACATATGCGACCGACATAGAGAAAACCGATTGCAACGGAAACAGCAAAGCTGCAAGCAAAAAAAAGAAAAACTTCCTCATGTTCCTTAAAGGCTATTCAAGAATCGCCCTGATTCTGCGAACCCCGGCCGATGATGACGACTCCTTCACTATCTTGAAATGACCAAGCGTCTTCGTATTCTCCACATGAGGCCCGGCACAGACTTCCTTCGAATAATCACCTATGAAATACACTGACACAAGCTGCGAATACTTCGCATCAAATTGCGCAAAAGCGCCTTCCGCCCTAGCCTCTTCTATGGTCTCGTTCTTGCAAGTCACAGGCAACCCCTGCTCGATTTTCTCATTGACCAGATCCTCTATCCTCTTAATCTCCTTAGGAGAAAGCGGTCCGTCATGATTGAAGTCAAAACGCAATCTCTCAGCGGTTATATTCGAACCAAGTTGCTTCACATAATCGCCCAGCACATCACAAAGCGCCTTATGCAGAAGATGAGTAGCGGTATGATATGCGACAGTCTTCTCGCTATGATCCTGCAATCCGCTCTTAAAGCTGCCGATATTGGCTCGCGACAAATCCTGATGCTTCTCAAACGCTTTCTTAAAACCTTCCTTGTCAACAGTAACGCCTTGCTCAGCGGCAAGCTCCTCCGTAAGCTCTATCGGAAATCCGAAAGTATCATAAAGCTTGAAGGCCACCCGACCGGAAATCTCCTTGGAATTGGCTTTCGCCAGATTCTCCATAACCTTCGAGAATTCCTTCTCGCCATTGTCGATCGTCTTGCTGAACTTCTCCTCTTCCTTCAAAAGCTCCGAGAAAACGAACTCCTTATTCTGCTCAAGCTCTGGATAAGCCCCCTTATACAACTCGATCACCGTCTTGGCAAGATCGCACAGGAAAAAGCTTTTGATTCCGATCTTCCTGCCATGTCTGACAATTCTTCTTATGAGACGGCGGAGAATGTAGCCCTGACCAACATTCGAGGCGGCAATCCCATTCTGATCTCCAAGTATGAAAACCGATGTCCTTATATGATCGGATATTATCCTTATGGAAACGTCAATCGCATCATCCTGCAGATATTTCGCTCCCGATATCGCCTCTATCGCTCTTATGATCTTCTGAAAAGGCTCTATTTCATAAACGCTCTTATGCCCGTTGAGTATGCAGACCGTCCTCTCTATTCCCATGCCGGTATCTATGCACTTCCTGGACATCTCGACAATCTTGCCATCCTCGTTCTTCTTATACTGCATGAAAACGTCATTCCAAATCTCGAGATACTTTCCGCAACCGCAACCGGGACGGCAGCCATCCGAGCATTTCGGCTTTCCGGTATCAATGAACATCTCGCTATCAGGACCACAAGGCCCCGTATTTCCGGCAGGCCCCCACCAGTTATCCGATTTGGGCAGAAAGAAAATATGACTCTCGTCAATTCCGCAATCCATCCAGCATTTGGCGGCTTCCTCATCGCGCGGAGCATCCGCATCACCTTCAAACACTGTAACATAAAGCTTGCTCACATCTATATTGAGAACCTTAGTAAGGAACTCAAATGAATACGGAATCATCTCCTTCTTGAAGTAATCCCCAAGCGACCAGTTTCCAAGCATCTCAAAAAATGTGAGATGACTCGAATCCCCAACACTATCTATATCACCCGTTCTTATGCACTTCTGAAAATCGCAAAGCCTTTTGCCCTGCGGATGCTCTTGACCAAGTATGTAAGGCACTAAGGGATGCATTCCCGCAGTAGTGAACAGAACGGTGGGATCATTCTCCGGTATCAAAGACGCCCCTTGTATTATGCTATGATTCTTCTCTTTGAAAAATTCCAAATACAGCTCTCTGAGCTTGTCTGGCGTAATATTATCCATAATAGTCTATTATGATATATCATTGCCCCCAAAACTTCAAAGGGTGACACAAGGATGGAAGCCTTCGGGCGATAAACCCGCCGCTCGTTCCGATGCGGCAGACCATAGAAACGGAAACCTGATGCCCGCCCCGCGATGCGGTCCGGAACGGAGCGCATCGCGGAAGCCGCAACCGGCCTGCGGACGGAAGGAGAGCGATAAAGCCTGATGCCCTGCGGATTCCGAGCAGCATCCGCTTTCATTCGGGCCGCGGGGCGGATGCGGATCGCGCGAGGGCTGCGCAGCGGGCCTGCGGGGCGGGCAGGCCGCAGGATCGGAGCGACTACGCACCGCCCCAGCAACGCGATACACAAAGTATTGTCCTGCCTTGCCTCGGAACTGGACCGGCGGGTTTCTCATCCCGAACAATTTTTACGCCAGCGAAAAAATTGTACCTCGGACCCGAATACGC
>CADBSO010000085.1 GCA_902797395.1 uncultured Spirochaetales bacterium | reverse complement strand
TGGCATGATTCCTCCGCCATGAATGCTATCATATTTCCTCTCAAAAAACAATTCTCTAATTTCTAAAGTCGTTTGCTATAATAGAGAAATCATTCAAATTTCTAGAATGTCTAGAAAAGAAAATAAGATGTCATTTGACAAGCTTTTCTATCTATTTAAATATGGTGAAAAGGAAAATCCATGGGAAATGTTAGAACGAGCTCGTGTAATGAATATTAAGAATGAATTAGCAGATAGAGTTGTTGGCCAAGATGAAGCAATCGAGAAGATTGAAAAGACTGTTGTTAAAGCTTATATGGGCTTAACTGGCTTACATAAGACTTCATCAAGATCAATGCCAAAGGGTGTATTTTTCTTTGTAGGTCCTACTGGTGTTGGTAAGACAGAGTTATCAAAGGCTTTAGCGAAGTTCTTGTTCGGTGATGAACAGGCGTGTATTCGTTTCGATATGTCTGAATATGCACAAGAAAACAGCGATCAAAAGTTAATTGGTGCTGCTCCAGGATACGTCGGATACGAAGAGGGCGGTCAACTAACTAATGCAATAAAAGAACATCCATTCAGCATAGTTTTATTTGATGAAATCGAAAAGGCTGCTAAGCCAAATCCTAGAATTTTAGATATTTTCTTACAAATCTTGGAAGATGGTCGTTTAACTGATTCAAAGGGGGAGACTGTATATTTCAGTGATACTATCATTATATTTACATCTAACTTGGGTGCAAACCAGGTTAAAGCTAGTGCAGATAAGGAAGGTGTAGCAAAAGAATTCATCGATATTGTTAAGAGCTACTTTGACCAAGAGTTAAAGAGACCTGAATTGTTAGGACGTATTGGCTATAACAATATTGTTCCATTCAACTTTATCCAAGATAGGGATTTCCAATACAAGATCTGCAAATCAAAATTAAAACCAGTAATTCATGGTATCGAAGAAAAATATAAACTTGAACTTGAGTTTGAAAAGGAAATGGATGCAATTAATTACATTCTTTCAGCAGTAGACTCTGCAAAGGGTGGTCGTGATATTTTGAACGCAATCAACGATAGATTGCTTGATCCATTAGCAATGTTTTTGTTTGAAAACAAGGATGATCTTCGTTCTTTAAGAGGAAGCAAGATTGTTACTAAGATAACAAAGGAAGGATTTTCTTTTGAGTTCTCAGAATAAATTTAACGTTGCATACATAAAGCTATGTACAAAGACCGAGGGGCCATTTAATAGATGTTGCATTTGGTTTCAAGGCTGTGATTTAAACTGTAAAGGTTGTTGCAACAAAGATCTTCAGGGTTTGATTCCAAATCACATCGTTGACTTTAATAAGCTTGTTGAAATCGTAAAAGAGGCAAGGGATGCCTTTGGCATTGAGGGCGTTACTCTTAGCGGAGGCGAGCCTTCGCTTCAGAAAGGCCTTGTCGATTTCAATAAAGCGATACATACTTTAGGGTTAGGAATAATTATGTTTTCTGGAAGAAACAAAAATGCATTGAATCCAGAGTTAGTAAAATCTGTAGATCTTCTTATCGATGGTACATTTATTGAATCAGAATTAGATAACGATAGAGTGTTGTTAGGTTCTAAAAATAAGAGTCTTACATTTATAACAGACAGATATGAATTGGAAGCTGATTATTTTAATAATCCTGTTTCTATTGAAGAGATCGTAGTTGAAGATTATATATTCATTAACGGAGATTAGTCATGGACAAGAAAAAAATAGAAAAGGAAATGAGAGAGCTAGAATTGAAGATTCATTATCACTTTAATGATATTTCTTGGCTTGCTAAGGCCATGGGCTCCATAAAGATTGAGATTATTGGAAAAGGCAAGAATAGCTCAGAGTATTCAAATGAAGGTTTGGCTACGGTAGGCGATACTATGCTTAAATCAGTAATTGCTGACAATCTTTATAAAACTAAGAATATTAAAACTAAAGGCGAGATAACTACAGCGAAAAGCGACTTAGAGAGTAATTCGACTATGCATAAAATGATGCTTGGCGAAGGCCTGATAGCTTATTCGTACAACGAACTTCATTTTTACAAAGATCCAAATATTCCAGATCACGAAAAAGTCGTATGCAAGGAACATGATCCATATGTTGAAGCGATGGTCGGTGCAATCTATTACGATTCCAACTATGATACAACAAGAAAATGGATATTAAAATGGCTTATACCATTATTGGAAAGATATAAATAAGGGGGGGGCTCTATGTCAATAGAATTAAAAGTATATTAGCAGTCAATAAGTGGCAGCAGTCTAACTATTATCCTAAAAGGACAATGGGTTGCAGGCTGCAGACAAAAGCGATAGGGTAATATTTGTCGAGATTGTATGCGAAGAATGTAAGATTATTCTTTCTAAGACAACTGCATCAGAATCAAAAACAAGAAGCCGTTAGAAGATAAATAAAAATCTGAACAGTACTCAATGAGAGAAACTTTCTACCTTGGCGATGATAAAGAAAAATACGAGCTCTACAAATTAGCAAGAAAGAAAGCTAAGATTATATAAGAAAATATTCATTATTTTTTCAGAAAAAAGTATAATAAACGCTATGGCAAAAGATACCAATACAGACATAGCGATAATCTCAAACGATGACATAAAAAGCAAGATTTACACAATCCGTGGGATGCAGGTGATGTTGGACAGGGATTTGGCAGTGCTGTATGCCGTTGAAACAAGAGCCTTGAATCAGGCGGTAAAGCGAAATCAAGAAAGATTTCCCAAGGATTATTGTTTTCAATTAACTGACGAAGAGCTTCAAATTTGGAAATCACAAATTGTGATAACCAATTCGGAGAAGATGGGGCTGAGGAGAAATCCTTTTGCGTTTACAGAAAGAGGAATCGCGATGCTTTCTACAGTATTGCACAGCAAAACATCCATTTCTGTCAGTATGAGAATAATGGATGCTTTTGTCTTTATGCGTCACTTTATCGCAGATAATGCAGGAATCTTTCAGCGTCTTGATAGGATTGAAACAAAACTCCTTAATCATGATGAAAAAATCGACAAAATTTTCAAGCAACTTGAGGCATCAACACCAGGCAATGCTGCCATATTCTTTATGGGAACATTCTATGACGCAAAATCCTTTGTTGGGGATATAGTGGCAAAAGCAAACGAAAGCCTGATTCTGATAGATGACTATGTTTCAAAGGTAACCCTTGATATTTTAAGAGGACGAAAGGATGGTGTGAGTATAACAATTTATACAACATCAAAACCAAGGAATAAGGACAGGCTGTCTGAAAACGAGATAAAGGACTTCAACAACCAGTATGGAAAACTTGAAGTAAAATCTGACGACACATTCCACGACAGATTCCTGATTATCGATAACAAGGAGCTCTATTCCATAGGAGCATCGCTCAAGGATGCTGGGAGCAAGACATTTGCAATAAACAGAATGGACGATGAGCTGATTCTCAAGGCTCTGCTGGAGTATCTCAGTTAGCATTGGTGTAGTAATTTCCTTACGTGCCGTAAAACTCTTATTTAATTTCACCGAGTTCTCTTTTAAACTCATCCAAGTCAAACATTTTCTCATCATCTTCCACGGACATCCTTATCCAGTCTTTCACACATTCTTTTGTGTTCATAAAATCCATCTCATTCAAGTGCTTTCCCATCTTGGCCGACTCGGCAAGATACCTTGAGAAATAAAGGTGAGCATCGCTTTTCATAAGAGCAAGATATGCTTTGCCGAACGAATCAAGCCTTCTGCCAAGCATCATTTTTACAATCCTTGAAACAAACAAGCCTTGCTTTCACGCTCATTGAATCAACAATAAATTCGCCCTTTTAAGTCCGTAGAGTAGACCTCCAAGTTTTGTCATCTCATCGTACATAACATCAAACAATTTCTTTACATCACAATATTTCATAATTTATCTCTCAATGTATTATCAGGCGAAAAAACTTCATTTTATCGCATTTTTCCGAAAAAACATATAATTCTACGGGGGTGCAAGTTAGGAGTAATCGTGTTGAAATCGTGTAATTGTATCAAATCTGTGAATTTCATAGATTCGGCTTGTGGCACCGGCGGGTTTTTAACAAGCGCGATTGAGAATATTAGAGCCAAGGATGTTCGTTCAACTGGTGATTTGGATGTGTTGGAGAACACCATATTTGGACAGGAGCTGAAGCCATTGCCTTTTATGCTCTGTGTAACCAATCTAATACTTCATGATATAAAACTTCCAGGCGTGGTTTATGCAGATAGTCTCAATCGGGAATATACGAGCATAAGCGCAAAAGACAAAGTGGATGTGATTCTCGCCAATCCCCCCCCCTTGGGGCCAGTGTAGCAGATGGCGTCGAGACAAATTATCCTACCAGATTTCGTACGACAGAAAGCGCGGATCTATTTTTGCTGCTAATAATACGCTATCTCAAGGACGGAGGAAGAGCAGCCATAGTATTACCGGACGGTTCTTTGACAGGCGATGGGGTGAAACAGAGAATACGTGAGGAGTTTTTGAGCAAATGCAATGTCCATACGATTGTTCGTTTGCCAAATTCGGTGTTTCAACCGTATGCTTCTGTTGCAACGAATTTGTTTTTCTTTACTAAGGGCGAGCCGACGCGCGAGATATGGTATTGGCAGCATAATCTGCCACAAGGGTATAAGGCATATTCTAAAACTAGGCCTATTCGCAAGGAGAAGTTTGAGTCGTTGAAGAATTGATGGAGCGATCGCAAAGAGACCGGACAGGCTTGGAGAGTTGGAATTGATGCGATACGCGCCAGTGGTTACAACCTTGACATTAAGAATTCGTTTGTCAAGCAGAACGAGGAGAAACATAACACTTCGGAGCTTTTAACATTGCTTGACGAATCATTTGAGAGAAGTCGTCGATTGCTAGATGATTTGAAAGATTTGATATGACTGTTTTCGCACTTGGCTGTTATGCAGAAGCTATTGATTGCCAGTGTTGCAATCCGTATCCTTTAAGGGCACTTCTAAAAACCTTAGAGTCCGAACCTGCCAGACGCCTTTCCGGCCATAAAACCGGCAAAAAGCCTCGAAATACGGTAGTATTCCTTTGTCTTTTGCCGGTTTTCTGTCTCGAAAATCCGCAGGCATTTTCAAACAGCGGGTTTTTGGAAGCGCCCTTGAGAGAATTGGCGGTACGAAGGGCTGGTGGCAAACGGTTGCTGCTGATTGACCAGATTGGCTAATTAGATTAGTATAATGTTTGAGGAGGTGTTTGCGAAATGAAAAATTGTTTGTTTGCATTGTTGCTGCCGATGCTGTTCGCAGTTGTGTCGGTTTCGTGTTCCGGTCGAGGCTATGTCGAGCCCGAACGCAGGATAAAGGAGACGCTCCCTGATAGGATCCGTGTCGAATACAATAACGGATCGGTCGTTTATGCGAAGGATGGCAATTGGATCTATGTGAAAAGCGGAGTTTATTCGATGCAGAGCAGGGGGGAAGTCGTCATAAAGGAGAATCTGACGAATCCTGCAGTTCGTGATCCGTCTCCGCAGCTTGGAAATGATCAATACTATATTTCGTCTTGTTGGGTGGAGCCGCTCGATGGGGATGGCTTTTGGAGAATAGCCACAAGCGAATCGCATGAGGCGACAGGTTATGATCCGTATCATGCGAACGATCACAATCATTCGGCCGCATATGGCTATGTGGATAATGTGAAGGGGTCGGCCGCTTATCTGAACAACGGATATTCCGATGTGAATTCGGAATTAAGTTCTTCGACGGTTACGCAGAAAGAGAACGAAACTGTGGATGTTGGAGGGCAGGATGTCGAATGCAAGGTATTTGAATATGTGTTCGAGCATGGCTCAACATATTCCAGAAGCGTTTACTATTTTGCTGCAAGCTCAGGTGTCTATATCAAGTCTTATACGGTATATGACAGGGATGCTCAGATTACCGAGGACAGGCTCGATTCGAATTCCGCAAGCTATTACAAAGAGGGTGAAACCCTCGATGTTGTTCTGGAGGCGAAGGACAGGTTGCCGAAGCCGGATTATAGCGCGTTCGAGTGAGGTTTGTCCTTGAATTTCGTACTTGCTGCTTCTGGGTTCTGCTACTTGGGAAAAATTCTCAATATATTGAGAATTTGGCAAAATCCGGTTAAAATTCTCAATAGCTAGGGTCTGGCAATGGTTTTTCGCGAGAGATATTGTTCCAATATATAGGTGATTTGGATTCGGCTATAACGAACAACGATATAATAGTGTGTTTCGGGAATTGATGAAATTCTTCGTTTTTCACAAAAAACGAAGAAATATTTGGAATCAAGTTTGAAGATATATGATTACGATGTGGCGTTGAATTCCATAAGATGTCGAAACAGCACATGAGAATGAGCGTGCGGAGAGTGTGGGTATGAATGGTATTCTCGATAAGAAGAGCATGACGGAAGAGCATGTTAAGCTCCACTTTATTACGCTTGTCTTGGTTTCGAGGTGGGGTGCGGACAAGATTACCATGGAGACTTCGCCGGCGAATATTCTTACGGCTGGCAGGGTTCGCATTAAGGGGAATATTCCGAGTCGCGACGCAGGCAGACGCTGCGATTATGTGTTGTGGCACATCAGGGCGACTCCATTGGCGGTTGTAGAGGCGAAAGACAACCGTCACTCGCCCTCGGCCGGAATGCAGCAGGCGATATGATATGCGACCATGATGAATGCGCCGTTCGCTTACTCCTCTAATGGCGACAGCTTTTTTTGAGCATGATTTCATGACCGGCATTTAGAGGGAGATTCCGATTTGTGATTTCCCTGCGGAGAGCGAGCTGATGGCGCGTTTGCAAGCGGGTGCTGGCGTTAGCGAGACGGCTGATCGGGTGGAGGGCAAGGAAGCATATGATGTTCCGTATTGCTTTGATGAGAGTTTGATGGGTACTCCGTTTTATTCCGGAGCGGATTGCTATCCGCCGCGCTATTACCAGCGGAATGCTGTGAACAGGACGCTTGAGGCGATTTCGGGCGGCAGGAATAGGATTTTCATTGCTATAGCGACGGGAACGGGAAAGACCTATGTCACATTTCAGATCGTATGGCGGCTGATTTGGTTTGGAATGAAGAAGGTTCTTTATCTTGCGGACAGGAACAATCTCGTCGATCAGTCAATCCAGCAGGATTTCAGGCCGTTGGAGAAAGTGATTCACAAAAGGGCACTTCTAAAAACCTCAGAGTCAGAACCTGCCAGACACCTTTTCGGCCATAAAACCGGCAAAAAGCCTCGGAATACGATAGTATTCTTGTTTTCCTTTTCTTCTCGGAAAGGAAAATGTCGTTTTTCTGTCTCGGAAATCCGCAGGCATTTTCAAACAGCAGGTTTTTAGAAGCGCCCTTAACTATGAAATTCGAGTGGGACGAGGAAAAGAACAGAAAGAACATGAGAAAATACGGGGCTGGCTTTGCGGAAGCAGCTAAGGTTTTTGATGATCCGAGCAGAATAGAAAATTTGATTTTTCGCATTCCACTGCTGATGAAGAGCGGTATTTGACAATTGGAATGTCAGGACCGATTTTGTTTGTTGTTTTTACGGAGGGGACCGAAAATATCAGGTTGATTTCTGCAAGGGTTGCGACAAAGGAGGAAAAAGATGAGTACTACAGTAACCATGACAATGGATAAGGTGAGGAAGATTCCGCCTATGTCTCCTGAAAGGATAAAAGAGCTTGAGAACTGGCAGGACGAATACGATGAGGATTGTCCGCCTTGCACTCCGGAGGAGCTGGCCCAATTCAAAAGGGTGAATCCCAGGAAGAAGACCGCGAACGACTGACTTCCTCTGTTTGCCGAGTTTGCAGCTTGTGGTGACATTCTGCCAACACCGCGCCTAATATAAGCGGATGCATGGCCTCGCCGCCGGGTTTCAGGCGGTGCCGGGCATGCGTCCGGGCGAGCGTGGATATGAAATTCGAGTGGGACGAGGAAAAGAACAGGAAGAATGTGGAAAGGCATGGAATCGGCTTTGAAGAGGCCTTGGGCGTATTTTTCGATGAACATAGGATAGAAAGATTTGATTTTGAGCATTCTTGGGATGAGGACAGGTGGCAGGTTTTGGGGATGGTTGGAGATATCCTCTTCGTTGTTTATACTGAAAGAGGAGAGAATATCAGATTGATTTCTGCAAGAAAGGCAACTGAAAAGGAGGAGAAGATATATGTCGACGGTTTATTGTCAGATAAATGAGAATGATTTCAAATTGACGGATGAACAGATCAGAAGATTGCAAGCGCTCAAGGACAAGCCTATAACTTATGACGAGGACTGCCCCGAGCTCACGGATGAGGAGCTGGCCCAATTCAAGAGGGTGAGCCCCAGGAAGAAGACTGCGAATGACTGACGCCCGCTTGCTGGTTTTTAAATCAGACATGAAATCCTAGCATGTAGAGTAGCAGATGAGAGGGATA
>CADBSO010000084.1 GCA_902797395.1 uncultured Spirochaetales bacterium | reverse complement strand
TGCTGCGCATCCGCGATTACGTTGTATGCCTATCCAAATGGCTTTGCGACCCAAAGCGCGCATATGCGGCGCATATCCGGCGATTGGCTATGGCAGAATAAATGTATTCGGACATAGCCAAAAGATAATCGAATACGGAAATCCGGCTAATAAAGCAGGACTGCAAAGCCGAAAAACGCATTTTGGTCGGAAAGCTCAATACGGAACAAAGCTCATCTTCTATCCAAGTAGCTTTCCGACACAAAACGCAAATACGCGCCCTTAACCAGTTGCAACAGAAAGAGATTTCCAAAACTCATTCCTTGATGCAATCATCTCAATAATGAATTCAAAACCCCTATTACAGCGCCGAGAAAAGCCCCGAGATTAACTATGCTTCTAAGCTCTTTCCTCATAACTGCCAAAGTAGGTTTCTCAAGTTCCGCAGGATCCATATTCGATATTCTATCCTCTATGATTCCTCGCAAATCAGCCGATTTTATGATTTCACCTATATCAGCGTTTGCAATCGCATCATAAGCGGATCCGATAATACCGTCAAAATCGGATTTTTCCAAAGACATCGCGCCAAGGCCCTCGGATATCGGCTTTTCAGACAATTCAAGCAGTTTTTCAAGCAACCTGCCTCTTATCAGATCCTTGCCCTTACTATCAATATACCCTGATATCGCATCAGCAATAACATCCTTTATGCTTCCGCCCAATGCTAGCGAAACAAAAGGATTGCTAATCAACGAACCCAAGCCGCCGGATGATGCCACATCGCTAACAACCGAACCAATATCCGCATTTCTGATTTCAGAGGCAATCGCTTGGGATAACTTATCAGAAGCAGCTTCGCAAATGCTCTGCCTGTTCGCCTTGAAATAACTAATGTCCGACAACGAAATCAAATCATCGTAAACCGCATTTTCCACATTGGATATGAAAGCGGACCGCATGCTGCTGCTATCAAACGCTTTGATTATATCGCCCTCAGTAAGAAGCGTACCCACCACCGTATCGGCAACCGCTCGCGCAAGTCTCTTCTGATTTCTTATCATGACTCCAGGAGTAAAAGGCATGCGAACAGAGCCTATTTTCCAAGGTTTTCGCGGTCTGAATATCATTCTTATCGCAAGCCAATTGGTAAAATACCCTATCAGCGCTCCAACAAAAACATTTCTTATCATATGCATATTGCTGATTGCAAAATCAATAATTGATTCCATAATGTCGAATATTTTAGCAAAGCCTGTAAAAATTAACAAAAAAACGCAAGACAACAAGATTAAGAATGCCCAAAACAAGCGACCAGATCACAAATCGCTTAGAGCGCGTTCCAAAAAACCGGCAAGTTTGGAAATATCATATTCGGCCCGCTCGTCATCAGAATACTCGCAGATCATCTCCAATATCGACAGCGCTACAAGATGGGAAAGGTATTCAAGATGACTTCCGCCTTTTATCCTATTGCGCTCTGCTAGCTCATTCAATATGAAAAAAGACTGCGTCTCGAACATATATACGATATCATCAACACCCACATGAGCCCTATTCCTCTTCTCCTGAAGAACCATTATTATGGAAAGATAATCCCTAGCCATGCCTTCTCGAAATATGCTTATGTAAAACAGGCACAACTTCCTGAAAATATCAAAAACGCTTTCCTTGAAATTCACCTTGAAATCAGATATCCTTATGTTCTTTCCCGCATATTCCAGGCTTTGAGATATCAAATCATCCTTATTTTTAAAATAGGAATACAAGCTCTGTTTTCTGCATCCAATTGAATTTGCAATATCCGAGAGAGATACCGGATAATCACTGCTTTTGGAAATGCCGCTTATCACAGCTCTGAAAATGTCCGACTTTTCCATATTTCCCTTCAGATGAATATCACTTCCAGTCCTTCAAATTTCCGGATCAGCGAATCCCTTAAATCAGGATTTATGAAAAGAGCGGTAGCAAGCGCATCCGCAATAACCGCATCATCATGAATCACCGTTACGGATTTGTTTCTGATAACGCAAGGTCGACATGTCTTCGGATCTATTATATGATGATAGAACACGCCGTTCTCCTCAAAATTACGCTCATATGCACCGCTTGTGACAATACATTTATCCGCAATCCTCACAGTTTCGGAAACGCCTCCGGAATCTGATTCAGGATCCCTGATCCCTATAACATATTCCCTATCGCCGAAAACCCTTATATCACCTCCGAAATTTATCAAAAAACGCTTGCTGCCCTTCCTTATCAGCATTTCGGCAACCTTGTCTATTATCATTCCTTTTGCGATTCCGCCGAGATCAATGCGCTCGCCTTTGCGCCTCAACATTACCGTTCCGGCAATCTCATCGATTACCAAATCCTCAGGATCCAAGCAGCCGGATTTCACCAGATCATCAAGAGACTTGTCATCCGGTACCTTACAGAATTCTCCATATTCATTCCTATACAATGAAGATGCGCAACCGATCATCACATTAAATGCCCCTCCGGTCTCTTTCGAAAGCATTATTGACTTTTTAATCATGCCAATAAACTCAGCAGAAACCTCAACGCCAGCGATTCCAGCCGATTCGTTTATCCTTGAAACAAAACTATTCGGAATAAAAGCGGAATATGCCTCCTCTTCCTCATGAACCATTTTTTCAATATCCGAATTATCAGGAATATCACTCCTTATCACGCAAAGCGTTCCAAGCGAATAAAATCTTTCGACATGCCATTTTTCTTTTGATGATCTGTCTTTCGCACAAGACAGCGCGCATATGCAGCATACGGCTCCAAGCAACAATACAAGAGCGACCAGTCGCGTGCGAAACAATGTTTGTGATTTATCTGATGAAACGCTTCTCATAGCCGGAACCTCTTTTCACAAGCCTTATCTTATCGTTTCTCTGCTTGCCGTTCCTGAAAAATGATACCTCGACCTCATCCCCTGCTTCCGCAGTCGCCAAGCTGGTATAGATATCATCAATATTTCTTATCTTGCGACCATTCAAAGCAACTATGACATCACCGCCTACACCCAATGTCAAATCACCGATCCTTATTTCGGAATCACCTGATTTCAAAACCTTTTCAGACTCGCCTCCATGAATGAAGCCCACGACTGCGACTCCTTCATCGAGCATAAACGGATTCAATCTGGAATCAACGGATAGATTGGCAGCAAGAAAATCAACTCCACCCCTCTCGTATCTTCCTGATGTCCTCATTATCTTGTCAGCAATAGAATCAGCAAGCGCCAATGGAATTGAAAAAGAGAGCCCTCTGGAAGTCTTATCGGAATATACCGCATAATTCAAACCAATGAGCTTCCCCTGATCGTTTATCAAAGCACTGCCGGAAGCGCCATTGAGTATCACGGTATCACATCCGATATAACCAAACATCAATTCGCCTTTGCTATTTCTGATCGGATTGGCAATCGTTCCTATTATGCCCATACTCAAAAACAAATCCGACCCATTCAAGCATGACAAGCTGAAAACCTTATCCCCAATCTGAGCTTCGTACGAAAGATCCTTCTCAATAGATGTCAAAAAAGACGATACGCTAAGCAAAGCCAAATCATTTTCCGCATCCGAGCCTATCAGCGAAGCATTTATAACCTTTCCGTCCTGCGTGCGTATCAAGTATTTGGAAGAATCGGAAATAACATGATGATTTGTCATTATCACATGTGGTCTTACGACGACTCCTGTCCCCTCCTTATTCAGAATCGAACCGGAATAAGACATTACTTGAACTATGCTGTCCTTGCATTTTTCATATATTGCTCTACCCGAAACGCCTATTTCATCGGAGTGAGCCCCAAGATCATCAAACATATTGCCGGAAATGCCCCTTACCAACCGGGCATTCTCCTCTTCCTTCTTGGAAATATGCAACGAAAAGATAAAAAAAACTGCTAGGATTACTCCTAGCAGCATTATTTTCAGAACCCTCATGCAAGCAAACGCACTAAGGCTTGATCTTATCAACAGCCTTCCAAAGCGACGCGGCCACTTTAGAGCTTTCCGCAAATATCTTGTTCTTATCGATATTGCAGAACTCCCTGCCCTCCAAGATGATTTTGCCGTTTACAATTACGGTATCGACACTATTGGAACTCATGCCCCAAACAATGTGTCCGGCGAGATTCTCCTTGAGCAAAGGCGTCGGATTCTGATAATCAATCAGAACCAGATCGGCCTGATAACCCTTTTCCACACGACCGAACTTCGCATTGAAATACTTCGACAAAAGCTCATTCGCTCTGGTTTCCGCCACAAGAAAATCGTTCGGCCACCATGGTCCGCCCTCATCCTTATGCTTCAGGAAAGCGATCTTAATCTCCTCGAACATGTTTCCACCGCAGCCGTCCGTTCCGATTATAAGATTCTTTATCTTTCCTATCCTGCTGCAGTATCCGACATGATTATTCATATTGCTTCTGGCATTATGCGCAAAATAAACGCCTCTCTTGTTTATGAGATCAACCTCATCGTCATTTATATGAAGCCCATGCACAAGAAGCGTATTATCCGTGAGAAGCCCGAATTCATCAAGCCTGACGACTATATCCTTATTATGGAAATGGTGAGACCAGACTACATCGTACTTGTCTTCAGCTATATGAAGATGCATTCCTCTTTTAGTCTTTTCCTCGGCCTTCCTCATAAGCTTGAGACCTTCATCGGGAATCGTGAACGGAGCATGACCGCCAATCATAGCCTCAATCAGATACGAGGAATCCTTTTTCTTCATCTTGTCAACCTCTTCGGCGAACCTGATGTTCTCATCAACACCTTCCTCGACTTCCTTCATGCCGCGGTTCCTATCGGTAACCTCGTAGCACTCTATGCCCCTTATGCCAACATCCGTCATGCCTTTCGACATCACAGACAAGCTTCCGGAGATTGCCGAAGGAGAAGCATGATGATCTATCACCGCAGTCGTTCCGGATGCTATCGCCTCCATGCTGCAGATCAAAGAGCTGTAGTAATTGCTCTCCTCGGCGAGCCCTCTATCAAGTCTCCACCACCACTCCTTGAGGATCTGAATGAAATCCGTCTGGGGTCCGGCGCTTATCTGCATACCCCTGGCAAGCCCGCTGTAATAATGGTGATGCCCGCACACAAAACCGGGCATCAACGTCTTGCCATGAGCGAAAATCGTATCATCCGCCTTCTTGGCTATCGAAGACGCCACCTCAACAATTTTCCCATCCTCTATATAAACGTCCTTGCCTTCCAAAACCTCAAAAGGCAAAGTCGTCTGAATGATCCTGCAATTCTTTATGAGTATGCTCGACACCGTCCTATTCCCCCATCTCAGTAAAAAGGTACGAATACTTCGTACAAAGAATCCTTATAAGAGCCTTATATTCGGGCAATATCTGATCGCTGAGAATCACACCCTCATAAATCGAAACTATGAACGCTCTGGCATCCTGCCTTATGTACGCCTTGTTTCCACTAATGAACACTCCATCGTTGACAGACGACTTCAGATCCTCATACGAAGAGAACACCGTGAATTTGTCCTTATAAGGTCTTCCGAGCTCGTGAGGACAGAAGGAAGCGCAGTTGCCGCACTCGTTGCAGTACGCATCAATATGCACTATCTGATACGCATCATCGAAAAGCTCCCTGAAATCGGAAATATCAATGGCCACATTCGCCCTATTCGGACAAACGTCAACACACTTGCCGCAATAAGACCTGCAATCAAGGCAGCTGACGTCAATCTTCTCATTGGCTCTGAGGTCATCAGGGTCAACGGATCCTCTAAGCACATCGCCATGCTTGATCCTAAGACTGCGAATATATTCATCCTCACTCTCAGAACCGTAGACGGAATCAACCTTATCGAACACAGTTCTGCATTGGTTATCCCTCTCCGCAAGGAACTCCGCGGCTTTCCTGGCGCTTGCAACGCACTTTATAACAGTCGATGCGCCAGTTGCCGCATCACCTATGAGGAACACACCGGAAACATTCGTCTCGAACGAATCCTTATCGACAACCGGCTTGCCGCTCTCATCAACATAAAGCCCCAACTCCCTTACAGCATCAGCATCCGTGCTCTGACCAAGAGCGCTGATCAGATAATCGCATCTGATCCTAGCCACATCATCTGTAGCATATGTCTTGTTTCTTCCGCTGGCATCCTTTCCTGAAATCGCCATCCGGGAAATCACCAGCTTAGCATCAGCAGTGAGCTCTTTCGGGCTGGCAAGAAAGATGAAGTTGATGCCTTCAGCCTTAGCTTCGTTGATTTCCTCAATATCAGCAGGCATATCGGACTCAAGCCTTCTGTACAAAATTGTAACATTCTCGGTGCTTGCGACCCTCTTCGCAGCACGCGCCGCATCCATGGCCGTATTGCCTCCGCCGACTATCACAACATTCCTGCCAAGCGGAATCCTGTTCCTATCCTCTTTAAAGTTCCTCAAGAATTCCAAAGCGGTAATGATATTGCTATTATCGCCCAATCCTGTCTGAACGGTTTCCTTCTCAGCGCCTATGCAATAGAAAATCCTCTTATAGCCTTCCTTCTTCAAGTTGGAAACCTTAACATAGTCCCTGGAAGTATTGAAATGGAACTGGACGCCGAGCTTGCAAGCATGATTGAAATCATTCGTGATAGCTTGCGACGCAATCCTGAAATCAGGTATGACATATTCGACTATTCCGCCCGGCCGGCTATTCTTCTCGAAAACATCGACGGAATACCCGTATTCCCTAAGGAATATCGCGCTAGCCAAACCGGAAGGACCAGCTCCAACGACAGCCACCTTGATTCCGTTCTCCTCGATTTCGACTGATTCCGTCAAAGCCTCGTATTCCTTCCATCCGTTCTCGACGGAATATTTCTTCATATCCCGTATCTGAACTCCCTTGCCCTCATAGTCAAGCCTGGTACAGTTGGACTGGCACTTATGATCGCATATCTCACAAGTGATGTTCGGAAGCGAATTGTACTTATACAGACATCTGACAGCCTCTACGGCGCCATGCTGACCCTTCCCGGCATACCCGATATATTCCGGAATAGACTGATGCACCGGACATGCGCTTTCACAAGGAGCAGTGAAGCAGTTGAGAACATCAAGGTTTCTCCTGCTCGACACCACCTTCTTCTTCCCCCTAGCGGACTTCTGAACATATTCGGACGACAAAGCCTTAACCGACAGCTTGTCAATCGCATCAACATCTATCTTCCTCATCTCGAAGTAGGAATCGGAAAGACCGCTCAGCAGTTTCGCCATGTTGGTCATCCTGGCATACCCGCCTGGATGAAGCATATCCGTAGCAAGCGTTATCGGCCTGATTCCGGTCTTGAACAAATCAACGACATTGAAAATGTTCACTCCGCCCGAGAATGATATCGGAAGCTCTCCGTTGAATTCCTTCGAAATCTTCGCGGCAAGAGCAGTGGCTATCGGAAACAAACTCCTTCCGGACATGTACATCTCCGCTCCAGGAAGCTTGCCCTTGTTGTTCACATTGCCGAGCGTGTTCGTTAATTTTATGCCGAAGCATCTGCCCATAACGCTCGCCTTAGCGCAAAGCCTTTTGATCATAGGGATGGCATCCTCATACTGAAGGTCCTTCTCAAAACCAGCTCGGCTCAACTTGACATAATTGAAACCGGTCCTATCCAGAATCTCACGCACCCTATCGTAGCCGAGAAGTGTCGGATTAAGCTTCACAAACGTATCTATGTTCTTCTCGGTGAGCATATAAGAGCAGATCGACTCGATCTCCTCCGGCGGGCATCCATGCATGGTCGAAATCGTCACGCTCCTGCATATTTTTCTGGAAACCAAATCCGAGAACCTTCCCATATCGAGCAATTTTCCGGCGGCCTCCTCAAGATCGGTTCCCTTGATGTACTTGCCGCTCTCAAGAAGATCATCAACAGCCATGAGGTACTCATTCAACCTGTCATCGTCGGACGCATCCATCATCTTGTCGATGAATTCCTGCATCCTGGGGTTTTTTATTCCCTCAAGATTGTACCCGACAGACATATTGAAGGCGAAAGAAGGTCCCTTGAAACCATCTGGCGAAAACAGAGCGTCGAGAAGATTGCAGAGAACCCACGCCTTGTAGTACTCGTCACGCGCTTTGGTCAGCGTGTATTCCGTAGACCATTCGACATTATATCCCTCATCCCTCGCATCAATGCACGGCTTCTCTATTTCAAGCTCATCCATTATCTGAACGGTCTTAAGCTCAATGAATCTGGAACCGGTCAGATAGCTCGCAATGATATTCTGGCAAAGCTGAGTGTGCGGACCTGCTGCAGGGCCAAGCGGAGTAGTGCACTCGTCCGAGAAGATTCTAACCACATGCTTTCTGTCTTCTCTATAGAAATTTTCCTTAAGTATTCCGAAAATTGAGCCCTGCTGATATTCGCTGAACACTCTGTTAAGCAAACTATCAAAGGGAATCGGTCTCATAATGTCACTCATGAATCATACCTCTTATAGATTGTAGATTGAACTTTTAGGCTGTATTATACCAAATCGGCCATGTTTTTTCAAAAAACGGAGAGAGAGGGATTCGAACCCTCGGAGGCCTTTTAAACCTCATACGACTTCCAATCGTACACCTTCGACCACTCGGACATCTCTCCAAAGGAAATTCAGCCGCCGACGCACCAAAACGCATCAGCACGACAACGGCAAATATGGGAATCGAAGCGGAAAGAGAGGGATTCGAACCCTCGGTGACCTATGAGGCCACATCAGATTTCGAGTCTGACACCTTCGACCACTCGGACATCTTTCCGAACAATGAACACTATTATAACATTTCCAGATTTCAAAATCAAGAGGCTTTTGGAAATGCCCTTAATTAAGTCTTCTTCTAACTGCCGCCGGCCTCGTATCAAAAGAGGAATGGGTCAGATAAAAACCATTATTGCTTTCTTTTTCTATGATATACACGATATTATCATCGTTATGGGAAAGCGTGAACGCCCACGATCCGATCGGAGCATTATAGCTTCCAACCATTGTCGCCTGCTCATGATATGCAATCGAACTGATATTGTAAACGGTATCGGTCCACCCCTCTCCCGGAAACTTGGTTCCCTGCGTCACCGTCGTATCGGCAAATACCCACTTATCAAAAGCTCCATTATCGTCCGAGAAAGTTCCCAAAAGCCAATTAAGGGAATTCCTATGCCCTGAAAAATCGCTGATTTTCGTTCCAGAGGGTATTACCACACCATCATCAGAATCACCAGCCGCCGCCGGCGGACACGAAAACAACACAAGCGTCAAAGCGACAGACAACAAGCACGCAAACAACCTGCTCCTTACCATCCTAGCACCTCCACATGCGAATCGAATCGAATCGCAAATCGCAGAAATTATACAGGCGATTGCGAAAAAAATCAAGCAAAGCCTAAGGTTGCTCACACAAGCAAGAGACACGCTCGCACCGACACATCAATCCATAACACAGCATATCGGCAAATGATCTGAAGAGTATTCACTTGTTATTATCCGCGAATCCCTAACATTGTCCGCAATG
>CADBSO010000083.1 GCA_902797395.1 uncultured Spirochaetales bacterium | reverse complement strand
TGTGGATATAACGACCAAAGAGATAGAGAAACTGAAGGAATATAAACAGGCGCTGATAACACAGGCCGTGACAAAAGGGCTTGATGAAAATGTGCCGATGAAAGATAGCGGCATAGAGTGGATCGGGGAGGTTCCGGAGGGGTGGAAGGTAAAGAAACTTAAGTATCAATATAAAAATCGAAACGAAAAGTATGCATCAGGACAATATCCTTATATTGCTTTGGAAAATGTTGAATCCATGAGTGGGAAATATATTTACACCGAAACAAATTCGGGTTATTCTCTAGGTGAATCAATCATGGCAAAACGGGGCGATGTTATATTTGGAAAATTACGCCCTTATCTTGCAAAAGCACTTATTATAAAAGAAGATTCGTCCGTTTCGTCAGAGTTTGCGATTTTTTACAGTGGAAATAATTCGTCAGAATTTTTGAAGTTTTTATTTTTATGTGCTAATTTAATAGATGTCATTAATAGTTCAACTTACGGAACTAAAATGCCTCGTGTCAACATTGATTTTATTAATAATTTGTATATTGCAGCGCCTTCTTTTGAAGAGCAGAAAAGAATTGTGGATTACCTTGATGAAAAATGTGCTGAGATTGATAAGCTAATATCATTGAAAGAGAAAAAGATTGAGTTGTTAGGCGAATACAAAAAGTCCTTGATTTATGAATATGTCACAGGCAAAAAAGAAGTCTGATTTGTGATTGATAGGTCGTCTGCTTGGGATGTAAAATAATTCTAATTTTAAATTTATTATTCAACTTTTTGCACAAATCTTGCAAATTCTTCAATTATAATTGATTTTTCATACAAATTAAATTAAAATCGTATTGGGTGGTAAAATATGCTCATACAATTTAGCGTTGAAAACTTCAAATCAATTAAAGATAGGATGACTTTATCGTTTGAAGCCTCTGCCGACAAGATTCATGAGAATAATTATTTCATCGCTAAGGCTCCTAAAGCGGAGAAAATCCTAAAGGTCATAAATGTCTATGGAGCCAATGCTTCCGGAAAATCAAACATATTCATGGCACTTACAGCGGCTATCTTGACGATTCGCTTGTCAAGTTCCATTCAGCCAGGAATGATGTTAGGCAATATAATTCCGTTCAAGTTTGATTTGGAAACCATAAGCAAGCCTACAAGCTTTGAATTTGTATTCATTGCGGAAGATTCAAAAAAATACGTCTATTCCTTTTCAGTGACAAAAGAAAGGGTTTTTGCCGAGAGCTTGTTTGCCTATTACTCCGCAAAGCCAACTATGATTTTCAAAAGGGAGAATGATTCTTATGTTTTTTCTGCAGGATATGCGAAGAAACTGAAACCATTATCGGAGAGAACGACGGATAACAAATTGTTTTTAGCTGTGGCGACGACATGGAATTGTAAAGAGACAGCCGTTCCGTTCAATTGGTTTATGAAAAAAATCAATACATATTCAAATCGCTATGACGAGGTTCTGCACATTACAGGTGAGAAATTTGAAAAGGATAAGGATGAGACATTGAAGCAATTTACAATAGATATGCTTCATGCTGCAGATATAAATATCTCGGATTACAAATTCAGTTCCAAAGAGGTAAAAGCGTTAGGATTGCAAAACAATATGCCTCCCAACCAGCCTTTTTCCGGATTTCCGATATTGAATGTAATAAAGGAATATGAAATAAGAACAAAGCATATTGTTGATGACGGCAGTGGCAAAAAAGAGGTTGAACTTGATTTCTCGGAAGAATCATTTGGAACACGCAGCTTGTTTTTCTTAAGTCCGATATTGAAAAATGCTTTTGAAAACGGCGAGGTAGTCTGCATTGATGAGTTTGACGCATCCCTTCATCCCTTGCTTGTCGCATATATAGCAAGTCTTTTCAATAATCCTAATATCAACAAATCAAATGCCCAACTAGTCGCTTCGGTTCATACGACAGAGCTTATGGATCTGAACAAATTCAGAAGAGACCAGATATATTTCACGAACAAAAGCAGAAAAACCGCTGCGACTGAATTGTATTCTCTTGATGAGTTTTCAGTAAGAAAAAGCGATAATATAAGAAGCTCATATTTGCTTGGAAGATATGACGCCATACCAAACATCATTTCTCAGGAGATATGATATGGCAGAGGCGTATGTCAAAAAGAAAAGAAACACAAACAGGAAAACCCCGAAGAAGATAATGCTGATTGCCGTCGAGGGCGGTTTTGCCAATAAAACGGAAAAGCTGTATTTTGAAAGATTCGAATCTGAACACTTCGTTTTGAAATTCGTCAGGAAAAGTTCGTCTGACCCTGAGGGGATGATGAGAAACCTTGAAAAGGAATACAAAGCGCTGAACTTGTCGTCAAAAAATGGAGATATCGGGTTTTCATTAGTGGATGCTGATTTCAATGCGTCAAAGAATACTCAACTTGCTAATGCTGACGGAATTGCCAGCAAGCATGAATATTTGCATCAAATCGTTTCAGCTCCTATGTTTGAAATTTGGTATTTGTGCCATTTTGATTTTTCTACAAGACAATATAATAGTCAGGAAGATTTGATAAGCGTTTTTAAAGATGCATATTAGCGATTACTCTAAAAGCAAAAGAGATGTCTATGATGTGTTGGGGGATAAGATTGAATTGGCAATAAAAAATTGCAAGCGTTTGCATCAGTATAATTTGTCATCTGGAAAGAAAATCCACACCATTGAATTTTCTCCATACACTGATGTGTATAAGCTCGTGAATATGCTGAAAAGCAATCTTGATTTTGACAATTGAGCGAAAACCAAATTAGCAGTTCCACTTTTTGACTGTTTTAAGTTTTTAATAGTATATACATATAAACAAGATATATTTTTTAGAGGTTGAGAAGATGGAAACTGTGGCAATATGCAAATGGGGAAACAGTGCAGGCATAAGAATCGGAAAATCAATTTTGGATTCTGTTTCTGCGAAAATCGGCGACATTTTTGATATTTCTTCTGTTGATGGAGATAAAATTGTCTTGAAAAAGGTATTTCGTCATAAAACTCTTGAAGAGAGAATTGAAGAGTTTGATGGCAAGGCAGGTGAAGTTTTGGATTACGACTGGGGCAAATCAAATTGATTGACCCTCAGAGCAGAGCGTGTTCTAAAATCGGTCGGCTTGATTTTTCTGACATTCAGAATGTTTCTGATATCATACAAGGGATTTTTGAATATATTTGATATGGATTTGAGTGAAAAAAGATTTGAACAGGATATTGAAAGTTATTTTCTAAGTCACGGAGTGCGAAGAATATCGCCTCAGGAATACGACAGGGAGAACATGATATTTCCAAATGTCTTGGAGGAGTTCGTTTCCGCATCGCAGCCAATGGCATGGGAAAAATACAAAAAGCTGTATGGTGAAAATGCCGTAAGCAAATTGATTCACAGGCTCAATACGGCTATCAGCAATTCAAACGCGCTGGATGTTTTGAAGAAAGGCGTCAAGGACATGGGCATAGAGATTGCCTTGTGCTATTTCAAGCCCAGCTCAAATATAAATCAGGAATTAGTCAGACTGTACAATGCCAATATCGTAGGAGTCACGAGACAATTTCCGTATTCTTCCAAAAACAGCAACACAATAGACATGGTTCTTTCCGTAAACGGAATCCCTTTGTTTGCTTTTGAGCTTAAGAATCAATTCAAAGGGCAGGATGTGACGAATGCTATTCATCAATGGGAATCTGACAGGGACCAAAGAGAGCCGGTTTTCAGGTTCGGCGCAAGGTTTCTAGCCTGCTTTGCCGTAGATTTGTTCGAAGCTTTTGTGACGACAAGGCTTGAAGGTGATAAAACACGCTTTTTGCCGTTCAACCAAGGCTCGAATGGCGCTGGAAAATCAGGCGGGAAAGGCAATCCTGCAAATAGCGCCGGTTATCAAACATCTTACATTTGGGAAAAAGTGTTTTCAAGAGACAGTTTGTTTGATTTGGTGAAAAAATTCGTAACGATTGTCGAGGAAAAAACCGTAAGAAAGGATAAGGCTTGCATTGAGAAGAAAATCATATTTCCGCGATTTCATCAATATGATGTGGTGAATAAAATAATAGATGATGTGAAGCAAAACGGAGCTGGCAGAAATTATCTGATTCAGCATTCTGCGGGCAGCGGCAAATCAAATTCCATCGCCTGGCTCACATATGCCTTGGCTTGCTCTTTTGACAGCAATGACAAATACATATTCGATTCCGTGATAGTCGTTACAAACAGAATAGTACTGGACACGCAGCTTCAGGATACGATAAACACTTTCGAGCACAAGGCAGGACTGGTGGAATGCATCACTCAAAAGTCAGGCTCTCGCGGCTTAAGGGATGCGATTAACGACAAGAAGAAAATAATCATATGCACAATCCAGAAGTTTCTTTATGCGTATAAGGATTTTGACAGGATAGGAAACAGGAATTTCGCGATAATAATCGACGAAGCGCATCAGGGTCAGAGCGGAGAGTCTGCAAGGGTTCTTAGAAGCTCATTGATTGACATATGTCGTGAAAAAGAACAATTTGCAGCAGATAACGACATGAATGCGGAAGCGATTGATGAAACACAGGAGCTTATTGCGATTTTGGGGCAGGGCAGGCATGCCAATCAGTCGTTCTTTGCATTTACGGCAACGCCGACTTCCAAAACAGTGGAGCTTTTCGGAACTGAAATCGCACCTCATGTAAAAGGTCCTTTTCACATTTACTCGATGAGGCAGGCGATAGAAGAGGGCTTCATATTGAATGTCCTTTCCAACTACTGCACGATAAAAGAGGCTTTCCGACTTAAAAACGAATCAAATGGAAGGGTTGAATTGTCGGAGGAAAAAGCCAAGAAAGCATTGGTCAGATATTATAAAAGCCATGAATACACGATATCCATGAAAGTGGATATCATAATGGAGAATTTCCTTGAAAATTGCAAAAACAAAATCAACGGCCGTGGAAAGGCAATGGTTGTGACTGATTCGAGGCAAAGCGCCGTGCTGTATTACAAGGCTATTGGAAGGTACATAAGCGAGAAAAATCTGCAGGGTTCATGCGGCGTGCTTGTGGCGTTTTCGGGAAAAGTCAAGCTTAAGAATGATGACAGGGAATACACGGAGGCGGAATTGAATCAATATCCTGACGGTGAGAAAATAAACACCGACAGCAAATTCAGAAACGCATTCAAAAGCGATCATTTCAACATCATGGTTGTGGCAGACAAATATCAAACCGGATTTGACGAACCGCTTTTGCATTCGATGTATGTAGATAAGAAACTGAAAGGAGTGGCTGCGGTTCAGACTCTATCAAGGCTCAATAGGGTTGCACCATATAAGAATGATACGTTTGTACTGGATTTTGCAAACGACAAGGACAGCATAAGAGAATCTTTCCAGCCGTTTTACGAAGAGGTGGAATTGCAGGGTGAAAGCGATGTGAACAGGGTCTACGACCTTAAGGCAAAACTCGATTCATTGGCGCTTTACACTTCCGACGATGTTGATAGATTTTATTTCATAGTGAATTCCAACTCAAGCGGCAGAAACCAAAGCGAGGCAGCAATCGGGAAACTTGCAAATTCCTTGAAGGGAGTCATAGAAAGATATGCTGATTCGCAGGATGAGAAAAGACTGGAAGCTCGCGATATGATGATGAAATTCGTTCGCATGTATGGATTTGTCACTCAATTAGTCAGGCTGTATGATAATGAATTGCTAAAAGAATATCTGTTTGTCAGCCAACTTATAAGGCTTTTGCCGAAAACTAAAAATTCAATACCTGATTTGACTGATAAGATTTCTCTGGAATATGCCAAATTAAAGGAAACGTTCAAGGGCACCATCGAACTTAATGCTGAGACGTCTGTCATATCTCCGTCAAAAGCAAGCAAAGCCCCGCTTGTTAGCAAGAAAACCGACACGCTCGAGAGGATAATAGAGAAAATCAACGAAAGGTTCCAGGATGATTTTTCTCCGGAGGATAGAGTGGCGGTTGGCAATGTTTGCCAAATGCTTGTAAATGACCCTGACATAAGCAGGAAACTCAGCGGATATGCCAAGACAAACAACATTCAGATGTTCGCGAATTCCTTGTTCCCGAAAATTTTCCAAGACGTTCTTGTGAAATGTTACACTCAGAACGACAATGCTTTTCAGAAGCTTCTCGGCAACGATGGTTTTCAGAAGCTTGTGATGGGTGTGATTGCAAAGGAGCTTTACGAAAAGTTCACCACGGAAAGAGCAAATTGAAGACTGAAAAACCTCTTGAAAAAAGCGCATTGGGGCTGCATACTTTTTCCTGGACTGAAAATCGGCCATCTTACGATGCCATTTTCCTGTAATCTGCAGGGCTTTTGAAGCCAAGCCTCGTTTTTATTCTATCATTCTTGAACCAAATAAGAAAGTCGTTTAGTCTCTTCACAAAGTCGGCTCTTCTAACTCCTTTCCAATTTCTATTGTAGAAAAACTCTCTTTTTAGCATTCCGAAGAATCCCTCGCAGGCGGAATTGTCAGCAGAACAACCTTTTCGGCTCATGCTTCTTGTAAATCCATATTCCTTCATTCTGTCTATCCAATCTGACACTCTATAATGCCAGCCTCTGTCGGCATGAATTATGTATTTTGCATTTTCGGGGGGGGGCTATCTTCCTGAATCCATCAAGCATTGTTGCAGCCATATTCTTATTGGGTGATGTTCCGATTTTCCAATTCACAAGGGACCCGTCATACAAGTCTATCATCGGCGATAAGTAAACCTTGCCATCGCACAGCGGGAACTCGGTTGTGTCGGTCACCATTTTCTGGCATGGCTGATCGCTATGGGAATCATTGGTATAAAGATCTTATATGCTAATGCCCCTTTCTTTTTTTAACAATCTGTCAGCCATTAGAAGAATATCGTATTCCGCCTGGGCTTGCCTTACCAAACCCTTTGCGGTTTCCAGCTCCTTCTTCATCTTGGTTATTTTCCTGTCTATTATTTCCTTTTTAGCCTCTTTTATCTCGAGTTCTCTCCTAAGCTGCATAAGCTCCTCATTCGCTTCCCTTAAGGCTTTTTTGTAATCATCCAAAGTTTCAAGCTTCTCTTCGTTTTTATCTTCTTCTTTTAGCATCTCTTCTCCTATGCATCCGCATTTGGATATCCACGTCCTCAATAGCTTTATATCTATTTTTGCGCCTCTGGAAAATTCCTTCAACGATAAATTGGATTTCAAGCATTCCAAGACAATCTCATTTGTTCTTTTCCTAGGGTACATTGTTCTTTTCCTTCCTTCCTTCCTTCCTTGAAATGCTCGGAACCTTTCGCATATCCATAAGAACATTCGATTTCCCCCTTTTTATTGAACTCTCCTGCCCATTCGGAAAGGGTGCTTGACGACGTTGGATAACCTGGAAGCCTGTGGGCTTTTGTAACGCCTATTTGTTTTGCAAGCTCAATTGCTTTTGATCTTTCTTCTATTGAATACATACTTTTCCTCTCTTTATTATGTATTTTTAACACTGGCTGAAGTTCATGTTTTCAGTCCAAGAAAAAGTATGCAGTTCCAATATTGTCGTATTTCTATGTTTTTGGCTATGTCCGAATACATTTATTCTGCCATATCCAATCGCCGGATATGCGCCGCATATGCGCGCTTTGGGTCGCAAAGCCA
>CADBSO010000082.1 GCA_902797395.1 uncultured Spirochaetales bacterium | reverse complement strand
TCCTCGTTTATCTGATCTTCGGGCGCGCCTCCCTTGATCGTCCATCCGTCGCCATTGGACTTCTTTTCCAACTTAAACGAGACGATTTCAGACATGACATCATAGAAATAATCGTTTTGGACGACCTTAAAGACATGATTGGCATCATCCTTTTCCTTTATGTAGTTTCTGACATCGCCATTGCTCTCGCCGACCCTGTTGTATTCCACGCCAAATCCATCCGATTCGCCCATGTACACAGTATAGGAATGTTTCGATATGATAATATGCGGATATATGAAATCCGGCATGTCCTCCGGATTTTGACTTGCATTATAAGCATCCATGCCGTTATTGTAATTATCAACATCATCAGGATAATACCATTTGCCTATTGCCCAATCAGGAGCGGTCTGAACGATTCCGTCCTTCGTATCATCCTGCGCGCTACTTTGAGTGCCTTCTCCCTTTTCTACGGAAACGAACGAATCGGGTGATATCACGGTAACATCCTCAGCGGATTGGCTGAAATCCGTTCTGGCATATTCAAAACCTCCGTCATTTTTTTTGCGAATATACAGCACGATCATATTGACATGCTCGTCGTGCTGCTCTATCGAAAAATCCGTCTCGCTGTTCCTGACAACAGAATTCCTTACGGTATTATTAACCCCTATCTTATCGTATTCTATTTCCGCGCCATCACCCTCCCGCATGAAATACGAGCTCCTGATGGTTGCCACACGCCTCTTGCCGCTCAACGCATCAGAATCGGAAACATACCATTCGCCGTCAGCCCAACTCGGAGCGATTCGCACATCATCTGAGGAAGGTTCGGAATCGGACTGCGCAAACGCAGCATCCCTCAATTCGCTCTCCGGGATATTGCCGACATTTTCCGCTTTCACATCCATAGCGCATTTATACGATGTTCCGGATATCTTTCTAATATAAAAAACAATCAGATGCGTACTGCCATTATCCCTCTCGATGGAAAATTCACCCTCGGTTTTCATGACAATCACATTCTTGGATGTCGAACCTTGAAGCGACTCTCCATAAATTATCTCCGTATCGTCAGGTTTTACCAAGCGATCGCTTTTAATTTCAGCAATCAGCCGGCCCTCCGAATCATACCATTTTCCGACAGCCCAATCCGGAGCGATCTGAACTGTTGCGCCAGCCCCGCCGGAACACGACGCCGCCAGCAGCATGAAAACCGCTGACGACATCAGCAAAAGCAAACGTTTGATAATTCTCACAAAACAAACTCTCCTATTGCAAAATCATGCCCTGCTTCCATCTTCCTTCTTTATCGCAGGCCTGAAATCGGACTCCGACACCTCCTTGCCAAGAACAGACAAGGCGATTTTGAAACCATCTTTTGTCTTCTTGAGGTAATAGGCAATCAAATCAAAATCGCCATCATGCTGCTCGACCGAAAAATCCGTATCAGTCCTCTTGACCACATAATACTCCAGCGCCGCATTATCGCCTATCGTATTGTATTCTATGAGACCGATATCCTCATCATTTTGATTTATATAGCAATTGCGCCTGAATGTAGCCACACGTTGCAAACCGAAATCGCCCTCGTCGACATACCATTCGCCCAATGCCCAATCCGGAGCAGTCTGCTCAATCCCGTTCCTTTCAAAATTCGAATTCTCATTATATGTCTTGCCCCGAGTTTTCCCGGCGCTGCGATAGCTCAAATTGACAGCGCTCCAATCAAGAACATCTTCAGCATCGTATTCGAAATCATCCCACCATTTGTCGATCTCGGAATCGTCATAATCCTGCTCACCAGCACCATCGTCATCTGAAGCGCTCTTCGGAATCCTAAGATCCCCAACAAGAGCAAACCCGTCGAAAGCCGCCTCGTTAGGATTCTCATCAGGAAGCGATATGGTGGAATCCGCAGCCGAATACGCATCCCGCGCAGGTTCGAAAGCATCCAAGACCGCATCAGAAGAACGGTTATGGCGCTTCGGCTTTCCGAATATGCTCTTCTTGCGATCCCCTTTGCTTTCCGACTCGCCTTTGTTCCGCCTTATCCTGGCCCTAAGCTCTTTTTTGAATTCCTCGTCCTCCACACGGTAGCTCGTATTGACCTGATTGATACTAAGGAAGCTATCGGGATCCATTTCAAAATCATCCCACCACTTCTCAATCTCGGAATCATCTTCCTGATAATCGCAATCCTTATCGAATCCCTCTTCTCGAAGCCTCTTGTCCGCAACAGCAATAGCCGCATCAATATCCATCATCACCGTATCGTGAATTGCAATATTAGGATTATCGAATTCATCCGTCTCCCGGCTTATGCCATCGAAGGCGACAGGATCAGGCTCATCCTCATATGTTTCCATGTCGTCATCAAATTCCATAGTGACTTCCGGTCTTCCATCGGATCCGAAAAATGCGATTCCAGGAATATTCTGCTTAAGAAGCCTCTCAAGCGCCTCTCGCTTCTCCTTTTCAACAAGATCCTCCTCCAAACCCGGGAATTGCTCAGCGGTTGCGACTTCCACGACATCAGACAGCTGCGAATAATCCGTCTCCGAATGCTGCTCATCCGACAATTGATGCGAATCGGCGCCGATTGCTCCAAAATCATAATTCTCCGCATTTTGACCAGCAAATGACAGATCGCCTTCCGAGCCGCCCGCATCATAAGTCTCAGTTGGAACACGAACATCCTGAGTCGCGTTTCCATCGGACAGGCTTTCATCCGAAGTCTTCTCCGCCATGCCATTCGCAAGCCTCCACTTGCGCGCCCATTCCTCGTCATCCTCGTCATCATCGTCATCGCCATCATCACCATTGACAGCGGCAGCACTCATGCCATTATCGCCGGAATAACCGCTAACGTCACCATCCGAGAACTCACCAGCCACACCAAAATCCGCGCTTTCAACAGCACCCGGCAAAACCACAGGCCCGCTGCCACTATCTCCGACAACATGCGAAGCATCCGAACCACCCGCAGCATCAGCATCGCTTTCAGCTCCCGCATATGAGCCTTTGGCAAAGCCTTGCGGAATTTCGGTTCTCCCTCTCTTGCACCACCACACGCCCAAATAACATAGCGGCGCGGAAATGAAAGTAAAAGCAAGCTTGAGCAGATAATACGGCCATATCAGCGAGAAAACAAAACCAACGGTGTATTTATCGCTCATCCTGTAAAACGCCAAGAACATGAACAAAATGGTATCCGCAGCCAGCGAAACAGCAGTTGAAACAACATTTCTCACATACAACCGCTTTCCCGATGTCTTCTTCCTCAACTTGGAAAAAATATCAATATCCATCCGCTGCGAAATGAAAAACGCAATAACGCTAGCAGCCGACATCCTTACGGACTGATTGAATATCGTCCTGTATTCTTTCTGATACTCCCAACCGGGATGCGGCGGCAGCGATATGCAAACATAAAAGCTGATCACCAGCAGCAAAAGAAGAAACGTCGATATATTTGCCATCCTTTTCGCCTCTTCCTTTCCGAAAGCCTCGCTTATGGTATCTGAAATTATGAATAGAAAAGGCAAATACAGGATTCCAACACTCGCCCTAACCCCGGCAATAGACATTATCTTCGTTCCGACCGTGTTGACTATCAGCATGAAAGCAACATACAATCCTATAAGAAGCTGTTTCTTCGTTTCAACGCTCATCGCTCTGCTTATTTTTTGCATACCACATCTCCGAAATCAATCATATTTCCTTCTCAAAAAACCGTATTCGGTTTCCTCACCTATCGTAGTGGCCTCCCCATGACCGGGATAAACCGCAGTTTCCTCCGGAAAATCGGAAAGCCTGTCAAGCGATTCCATCATGCTCTTTCTGCTCGAAAACGGCAGATCAACCCTTCCATAAGTATGATAGAAAAGAGTGTCTCCTGTAAAAATCGCATTAGCATCCTCGCAATAATAGCATACGGAACCCGGCGAATGCCCCGGAGTCATGATCGTGTTGATCCTCAAATCGAAATCCGGAACGATAAAGCCCTCTCCAATCGTGACAATCCCGCTTCCTGTAAAAAAATCCCTAAGTCTTGAGCACTCGTCCTGCGACATGTGTCCGGATCCGAAGAACTTATCGGACATGAACTCTATCGCGCGTTCGGAAACAAGTATGTCATGATCCGCTTTGCTTATGAAGATCCTGCAATCGCCAAAAGGAAGCGCTCCGTCAATATGATCAAGATGAAAGTGCGTAAGAAGAACCCCGCGCAACTCCAATCCGGAATTCGCAACATACGACTTCAAAACGTTTCCATCGTAGCTCGGATCAATCACATAGGCGCCCTTGCCGTCGCTTACCACATAACAATTGTTGCCGAGCTCGCCCTGAACGATATTATGAATCCCCAGTCCCATTCATTCAATTATATCCAACTATTCGCGAATTGCAAAAGATTGCGAATGCCAAGGCTGAAAACGGCGAAGCCGAAGGACATTGAGAACCGTCAGGACAAGCATCCCGCCATCCGCGGCGATATTAAGCCATATGGGCGCGATTCCAGCAAACGACAAGACGATAACAGCGACTTTAAGCACCAGCGACATTGCTATATTCGCTATGGCGATATTGCGTGTTTTCCTTGCGACAAGCAGCAAGTCAACAACACCTGAAATGGAATTCCCCTCAAGCACCACATCGGATGCCCGCCTGATGCTTTCGGACGACACGCCCCCCATAGCTATTCCCACATCCGCAGCCGACACGGCCGGAGCATCATTTATCCCATCGCCAATGAAAACGACCGTCTTGCCCTCGCTTTGCAGGCCTTTTATGAATTTCAGCTTATCCTGAGGCTTCAGCTCCGATTGGAATTTCGATATGCCAAGCGCGGACGCGGCAGATGAAGCCGAGGTCGCCCTATCACCGGTAAGCATCGCGCATTCGATCCCCCACCCGTGCAAAAACCCTAATGTTTCCTTCGAGTCGTAACGAACCCTATCAGTCAGATAAATCCGACCAATCGCTTGTCCATTCTCCTCCACCCTTACAGCCGTCTTCGCGCCTTCGGGCACGACCGATGATCCGAATGATCCGCAATCCGTCTCTCCAATCATGGCATATCTGCCGCCCTCGAATTCAAAGCGAATGCCTTCTCCGGCTTCCTCACGATAATCCGATACCAGCGAAGCGTCCGAATATTCCTTCCATTCGCTGAATATCGCCTTGGCGACAGGATGCTTGCTGAAGCATTCCGCTGATGAAGCGATTCTCTTGAACCGCGTTTCATCCAAGTTCGTTTCAAATGCCGCTATGGAGAAAACACCATCCGTAAGAGTTCCGGTCTTATCAAAGCAAAACTCATCGGATTTGCAAATCCTATCAAGAGCGCTTGAATTCCTAACGAACACCTTGCGCTTGGCAAGACATGCGGATCCCGTAAAATATGCAAGCGGCACCGACAGGACTATGCTGCAAGGACACGAGGCGACCAGAATTCCGATTGCCCTGTATGCCCATGTCGCGAAGTCATTGGTTCGCATCACGAGAGGCGGAACAACGGCCGCAACAAGCGACAGCATCAGAACCGCGGGCGTATAGACGGCGGCAAACTTAGACATGACCCTAGCGGATTCGGACTTGCCGCTTGAAGCGTCATCTATCATCTTCAGGATTTCCGCGACAGTACTATCCTTGCACTCATTTACAACCTCGGCCCTGACAACGCCATCGCAAACCGAATATCCGCTGTAAATGCCATCACCAGGACCATATGGCCTAGGTTCGCTTTCACCGGTTATGCTCGATGTATCAAAATTCGATTTACCCGAAATTATCCTGCAATCAAAAGGAACAACATCACCGGGAGACAAGATCGCAATATCGCCGACCCTAACATCGCCAACACCCATCTCGGATTCCGCGCCATCCCTTACGATCCGGCATTTGGTGACATGCAAATCCAAAAGCCATCCTATCTCATCACGGCTTTTGTCCGCGCAATCGTCAGCTAGCGACTCACCCAGCCTGAAAAGCACCGCAATCGCAGCGGCTTCCGAAAAATCGCCTAAAAAAACCGCGGCAACAGAGGCAACAACCATCAGAAGCTCCTCCGAAAAAAAATTGCGTTCCTCCCTGATTTCATCAATCATGCCCTTGAACAGCTCAAAAGAGGAAACCAAATACAAGACGAGCATCATCACATCCGAAATATTTTCAAGCAATTGCAGCATTGCGGCGTCCAAAAACGCCCCTTTCAGACAAATTCTGAAAATCACCATCAGCAAAAATATTGCCGTCTCAATCAAAACAGGCTTATTCCTCTTCAACATGTTCCCTCCCCTGGCTGATTATTTTGCCCACATGGTCATCCAACAGAAAATAAAAAACCTCCTTCCCGGATCTTTCGCACCCCACAAGCCTGTTATCCTTCAAGTTCTTAAGCTGATGCGATACCGCGCTTTGGCTCATTTCCAACAACTCGCATATCGCCTTGACACACAATCTTCCCGATGACAAAAGCATAAGAACCCTAAGCCTTGTAGGATCTCCGAAAACCTTATAAAGCCTTGACATCCTCTCGATCCGCTCGTCGGAAGGAATCTCTTTCGAGGCGATTCTCACCTCAACTTCATGATCGTGCATTTGTACCCCATAGCATATAACAACGCCTCTGAAAGCCTCGAAGCCCAAACCTGCCTGCCGATCGCCTTATCAATTGGGAAATCCGCAAACATCCTCAAACAGATGATCTTCAGAAGCGTCCATAAATATGAACATATCTTCATATGATTATTTATTCATATATTAGCATCTTAGACAGGAAAATGCAAACACGCAACTGATAAAAAAAAGGCTATGTCCGAAAGTTTGACTGATAGGACAGAGCCGCAGAGCCGGAGAGGTGCTGGAGAGGCGCGCTCTGGGGCGAAAAGCCTAATGCAGGATAAGGCTTCGTGCCTATCCAAATGGCTTTGCGACCCAAAGCGCGCATGTGCGGCGCATATCCG
>CADBSO010000081.1 GCA_902797395.1 uncultured Spirochaetales bacterium | reverse complement strand
GGGCACTTCTAAAAACCTGCTGTTTGAAAATGCCTGCGGATTTTCGAGGCAGAAAAACGGCAAAAAACACAGGAATACTGTCGTATTCCGAGGCTTTTTGTCGGTTTTATGGCCGGAAAGGCGTCTGGCAGATTCGGACTCTGGGGTTTTTAGAAGTGCCCTTATATGAGTGGGACTTGCTCTTCTTGAACAGAACATCAAGATGCTTTCCGATTTCATAGCAAACATCCTCATTCCCTTCATAAGGATGCGGCCGCGCAAACGGCATCTGATCGGCAATATGCCATTTGTAATTTTTCAAATCCTCCGAATCAAGGCAATCGCCCAATATGTGGATGTAATAAATCAAAGCCGAAACGGCATCGGCCGTTTCTAAAAACCTCAGAGTCCGATTTCGCCAATGCCTTTCAGGCCTGAAAACCACAGGCGCTCTCTGGACAGCAGGTTTTTAGAAGCGCCCTTAACTTGCCAAATCAACGATTCAAGCGATCTTTTTTTTTCAAAACACCGAATGAAAATATTTCAAAACACCGAAAATAAAAGTTTCAAAGCACCGAATTAAAATGTTTCAAAACACCGAAATGATTGCTTTTTCGAAGGTAAATTATCATAATTATAAGCATGTGCTAAGCATATGGGAGGTCGGTTACGGAAAAAAAATACGTGAAAAGACTGATTGAAAAAGCGCTAGAAAGAAAACTTAACTCTTCAGGATGCGTTCTTGTAACAGGCCCTAAATTCTGCGGCAAATCCACGATGTGCGAACAGCATGCAAAATCATACACGAAATTAAAGACGACGAACTCCATTGCGCTTGCCGAATCCGACCCGATGTCAGCACTGAACGGAGAAAGACCGCATCTGATCGATGAATGGCAAAAGGTTCCCGAAATATGGAACTGCATTAGAGACGATTTGGACAAAGACTACGAATTCGGCAAATATATCCTAACAGGAAGCACCACCCCGGTCAACCCTGAAAAGATACAGCACTCCGGCGCAGGAAGAATATCCCAACTGTCTTTGAAACCGTTCACACTATTTGAATCAGGCGAATCCACAGGAGAGGTTTCAATAAGCCACCTGTTCTCAGACAACACAGTAAAAGCCATATTTCCGGCAGACAACCCTGCCAGGCTAGCCGATATTGCATTCATGATTTGCAGGGGCGGGTGGCCGATATCACTCAAAGCAAAAAAGGAATACGCCATAGATGTCACGATGAATTATTTCAACGGACTGTTCACCATAGAAAACGAAAGCGATGAATTCTCGGCCTTCCTGAAGAACAAGGACATCACACTATTAAAAACCATATTGAAATCTTTTGCCAGAAACATATCGACACAGGCGAAGAAAACAAAGATGATTGCAGATATAATAGAATCTGGCATTAGGAACAAACTTGATGAAGATACTTTCGATGCTTATAAAAAAGTATTGGAAAACCTGTTCATAATCTACGACATGCCGGCATGGAACCTGAACTTGCGAAGTTCGATAAGCATACGCAAAGCCCCTACTCATCATTTCACCGACCCTTCCATTGCAGCCGCAGTGTTGGGAGTGATTCCCGCCGACCTAATGAATAATATGGAAACCTTCGGGTTTTTCTTCGAAGACCTTGCTGTTCGCGACTTAACAGTATACGCCGAATCGATAAACGGAAAGCTCATGCACTACAGAGACAGCTCCGGCCAAGAAGTGGATGCGATAATAGAAACGGCAAACGGAGAGTATTGTGCGATCGAAATCAAGATATACAGCGAAAAGAATGTCGCCAGCGGAATAGATTCGCTTAACAAGTTCGAAAAGAAAGTCACCAGCAGCGGCGGCAAGAAACCGCCGGTTTTCAAAATGGTGCTTACAAGCCATGGCGGTTGCTGGAAAGCGAATGGAGATGTCCTTGTAGTTCCGATTACCGTGTTAAGAGACTAACCCCCTCTCTCTCGTTGAACCGACCCCAAAAAGTAGGACACAAAGCAAGAAGGGAGTCCTATTATGGCGCAAAGATTGGAAAATTGGCTCAAATCTGCTATCATCAGCGAGTACAGACAAGGAGAGAACGGATACAAGGCCCTTGCCAGAAAATACCATCTTCCAAGAGACAGCGTGAGAAGCCTCGTTCTGAGGGCTTCGGCTGAAAGATCCGGCGAATCGGCGAGGCTTGCGGCGGAAAAACCACAAATGAGCTCTAACACTGAAGACGGGAAAGACAAGGAATACTACCAGACGGCCGCCGCCTGCTGGAAGAACTACGCGAAGCTTTTGGAAGCGGAAATCGATGGGAAGAATAAAAAAACTGAAGATCCGGGCAGCGGCGCAGATAGTCAGGGAGAATCCGAAGATGAGGACGAGGAAGGTCTGTGAAATCGCGGGGATTCCCAAGTCGGCCTATTATTTCAATTGCAAGAACGGCAACAAAGAGATAGAGGTTATGAAAGTTATTCCACTGATAGAAAGGCTTCCGGAGAAAATGAGAGAAAGAGCCGGAAGCAAGACGAAATCAGAGAAAACAAAACAGCGGTCCGGCATTGCGATCAGCCACAAGAGAATGGCAAGAATATGCAGGGAATACGGCCTTTTGGCCGAAAACAGGGCGAAAAAGCATCCGAACGGCTACTATTCGAACAGAAAAGAAGAAAGAAAGAACCTGCCGATGAACATGCTTAACAGAGAGTTCGCATCCAATGAGCCTTTTGAAAAATTGGTAACAGATGTTTCGTATTTCAAAACGCAGTCGGGATGGCTCTATTTTTCTCCCGTCATGGATCTTTATTCAAGGAAGATACTGTGCTATTCCATTTCGAAGAACAACGACATGGCGCTTGTGAACGACATGCTGGACAAACTCGATTCCTTCAGGATAAGAAACGGATTGATCCATAGCGACCAAGGTGTCCTATGCACTTCGAAAGAGTACAGAAAAAGACCGGAAGGCAACGGATTCGTCCGGAGCATGAGCAGAAGGGCGAACTGCTGGGACAATGCCTGCATCGAGCATTTCTTCGGAACGCCGAAGGTCGAAAGCGGATATGATGAGATGCTGAAGGAGAAAGTTCTTTCCTACGAGAAGACGAAACACTTGATTGAGGATTTTGTGTCTTATTGCAATAATGAAAGAATACAGAAGAATTTGGGATGGAAGACACCATCCGGATTCGCTGCATAAAACTTAAACTGTCCTACTTTTTGGGGTCGGTTCAACCGCTTTCGCCAATGTCGTTTTTCCGCTCTGTCTCGGACCCTGTATCAACACCGCGGGAAATTGCCCGGCAGCTCTTCTGACATGTTCTTCAATAGCCCTTCTTATCATAGGGATAATTATAACTACCAGGATTTTTTATGCAAATCGACCAGTTGACTGGATGAATTGCATAAAAATTCTTAGAATTCAGAAAAGTTATCTGTCAAATATGATTTCAGAAAAAGCAAGTAATTCAAGACTGGCATCTTGCTAACAAAATTGCACCACCAAGAACTCCTACCAAACACACAATACCGACTATCAGGAATATCAGGAACCCCAATCAAACCCCTTATCGATAGACTTATCTGCCTTAGACTTTTCAGCCGAGCTGGAATCAGATTCTTTCGCTTCAGCAGTTATCGAATCATCCTCATTGTCACATTTGCCGCTATCCGGAATAGACTCATCCTTTCTGCTCTGGTTATGATTATAAGGCGGTGACATCCGCATCGGAGCATGACAACGCGGACAAAATTCTGTAAAATATTTCATACCACATCTAGGGCAAAACATAAAACATCCTCCTGCAAAAAAAAATGCCAACTATTCATTATCCATCTAATACGAAAACGCCATGCAAGAAATTCCCGTACCGCAACTCGAAACCCTTGTCCAAAATCAAATCCCCATAAAACGGAAACTGATAATAAATCGTTATCTTCCGCATGTTCTCCTTGCGGCTCTCAAGTATTTTCGAAAGAACAATTTCCATCACTTCACTTGAAAACGGATTGCACAAAAAGAAATGGCTATAATCGGCATAATCCCCAAACTCTCTCGCATCGCAATTGTAAAGGTGAATCCTAGCATCATCTATTTTCGCCATGTTAGACTTCGCAATATTGAACAATTCATTCGAATATTCCAACCCGTCAATCCTTGCAAAGCCAAATCTCCTCGCATAATAAACGAAAAGTCCCTTTCCGCATCCTATGTCGAGTATGGAATCCCGGTTCGATATTTTCAATTTCCGCAATATCCTTCTAACAGGGTAGCAGCCCTCATATCCATTGAACTGCGGATTGCCATCATAAACCCTGCCCTCAAAATCCAAGCCTTTGAATTTTCTTATAATATGCAATCGGATGTTTTTCACATAATAGCGAATATACATGATCACATTCGATAAACGCATTCCAAATCCTATGCCAGCCAATGCCTAAAAACTATAAGAGCTTCAAAATCTCTTTCAAATCAATGCTCTTGTCCGTTGAAACGCCGTTTATCAGCTCGTCAAACTCCTGCTGCTTGCTCTTCTGCATTTCTATGATCCTCTCCTCTATGGTATTCGCAGCAACCATCTTATACACGCTGACATTATTCTTCTGACCGATCCTATATGCGCGATCAATAGCCTGCTGCTCCACAAAAGGATTCCACCATGGATCAAAAATGATCACATCCTGCGCCGAAACAAGATTCAAACCAACGCCCCCGGCCTTGATGCTGATCAGGAAAATTCCTTTCTCAGCTGCTTCAAACCTATTGACAAGATCCTGCCTGTCCTTAGTCCTGCCATCAAGATAAAAGATGATGTCTTTCGTAGCCTCATCCTTCTCAAGTTCATCCCTGATTATTCCAAGCATGGAAACATAACTGCTGAAAACAAGAATTTTATGTCCGGAACCGATGAGGTTTCCAACAAGTATTTTCATGGCTTCGAGCTTGCATGACTCGCTCACCCTTTTTATATTAGTTTCCTCATTCAAAAGCATCGTATGGTCGCAACATTCGCGCAAAAGAGTAAGGGATCTCAAAATCAAAGAGGCATCAAATACCTTCATTTCCTCCACTAGCCTTTTGACGGCAATGTTTATGCTGGTATACAAGCTTCTCTGATCAGTATCCATATCACAATAAACTATCTGCTCGTTTTTCTCAGGCAACTGCGAGAGAACATCCTTCTTCATTCTTCTCAAGATAAAAAGATTAAGGATGGTTTTGAGTTCGGAATAATTCTTATTGCCATATCGTCTCATGAATGATGCGTGATCCATGAAAACATTAGGATTGAGAATATCCATCACATTCCAAAGCTCCGAAATGCTGTTCTCCATAGGAGTTCCGGACAACCCGATCTTCTGTTCGGCCGTTATGCTTTTCATGGCATCCGATGTTATGCTCTTATAGTTCTTGACAATCTGAATCTCATCAAACACCGCCAACGAAAAACGGTTCTCGTTAAGCGTCTTCAAATCAAGATACGCCGTCGAATAAGTAGTGACGACCATATCAAAAGCTGCAAAATCAAAATTTTTCCTGCTTGAGCCATGATATACCCCTACCTTATAAGGAGATTGGAATTTCTCAAACTCTCTGACCCAGTTCGTCAAAAGGGATTTCGGAACCACAATCAGCACCTTTCCAATCTTTTTCCTCACATCAGTGTCACCGAGAAACGAAATCACCTGAAATGTTTTGCCAAGCCCCATATCATCAGCCAAACATCCGCCAAACCTATTCAGAAAGAGAAACTTGAGCCATTTTATGCCTTCAATTTGATACGGAAAAGCCGATTTTCTTGCGAATTCGCTTATTCTCAGCTCAACATCATCATAAGAAAAGTATTCGGAAACATCAGATCCCGAATCCGAAATCATGCGCAAAAGCTCAAAAATACGGTTTCGGCTGATTCTGAGAATTCCGTTTTCGGACTGCAAATATTCTCGCGCCTGTATGATGGACTCAGGAAGAACAATCGTCTGATCACCTACCACAATCTCGTTTTCCGTGCCAAAAAGATTTATCTGAGATGAAAGATCTATGATTTCCCCGTTCAATTCGTAAGAAAGGTCAACATCAAACCACTTTCCGTCGGATCCTGATTTGCGGACATTGATTTTCGGAACAATTATGTTTTCATCCACATCCAAAACAATGCCCTTTTCAGATAAAACCCCCTTCAACTCCAAAGGGTTCCTTCTTCCTGAATATATCATCCTGCATTTCGCAAGCTTCGTGAACCTTTCTTTCATCAGGAAATCAAAGATTTCCTTTTCAAAGATATAATCCCTGACAAGAATGCTATCGTTTTCAGAAACCGATATTTTCTTATCATTATAATCTACAATCTGACCTGAATATTTGAACAGCAGCGTATATATATGCTCGTCTCTCGAAAAGGACAAATGCGGAATCGGCTTTACAGTCCTTACATTTGCTGCGGGCTTGCCAGACGGCTCAATATGAAGAACCGCATCAGATGTCCAAGAGAAAACATAATCAGAAACCACATACCTCGCCTTGGGCGTACGCCTGCCAAGCCCCTCATGTGTCAGCTCCTTGACATGAACCATTCCACAATTAGTACAAGAAAAGAAAAATCCGTATTCTTTGCATTTAGCGAAAATCTTCTCAAACGCATCCAAAGAAAGCATGAATCCGTTTGCCGATATCCGAAAACAGTTCTCCTTGAAAAGACCGCATATCTCGGAAGAATCGCAATTATCCATAATGGGAGGATGATCGGCATCGACTTCTTTGACCGAATAATTCTTGAGCGCGTTCCTGGAATTCAAGATCAGATCTTTGGTATGAAGCAGCTCAGCTGTCAGAAACCCATTCCTTCTGGATTCCCCCAGCCTCAAGCTCACATATAAAACGCTCATCCCTATTTATAAAATCTTTCGTTGTTTTCCACCATCAGCTTATAAAAGCGAGCTTTGGTTTCGTAGTCACAAGTTCTAGGTTCAATTTTATTGAAATCCACATGCTCTACATCGGTAATATCGGAAAAACCCTTGAATTCCACAATTCTGCAACCACCACCGCAAATATTTCGAATTTCACAATCTCCACAAGGTTTCAGATTTCCGATTCTCCCAACGTCTTCGGCACACCTCATCAGCTTGGAAATCTCTGAAAAATCAATATTGCGTATGTTTCCATACGGCCTCTTCATATCAGGTATCCTATCACAAAAATAAAAATCACCGTTTGCAACAACATTCAATGCTCCATATCCACAGGAATCGAATACAACACCGCCTATGTTTGAAACAAAACTATGATTATCAAAGTCATCAAAGACTTTAGTGATTATGTAATCCGCAGAATCGTAATACTCTTTCTTGAATGATTTAATTTGCTCATTTGATACATTTCTTCCCTGCATGATCTCATGAGAGACATTTGCACTCAAATTATCCTCACCATATTTTTCAATGAGACTCTTTATAAATGAAATATATTCCGATTTATACTCTTTCAGAAGTTCGAAAACAGGTGTAATAGCCACTTTAACATGAACGCCGTTCTTGACAAACCAATCTATTGTCTGCATAGCCTTTGCAAATGAGCCTTTTCCACGAACCTGAGAATTGCTCTCCTCGTCAAAACCATCTATACTAACTTGCACATTTCTTTTCTTCAGCCTAGAAAAATATTTCACACTATTCTCTGTCCAGCAAGTCCCATTTGTATATACATTAACTTCTAAATCAAGCGAATCAGCAAACTCAACTACTTGAAAAAAATCTTTACGAACAATTGGCTCACCACCAGTGATATCAATGCTGGTCCCATCGGCAATATTTTTAAAATTCTCAATAAGCTTTAATACTTCATCAGTAGTTAATTCATTTTCATCAGAAACACCTGATTTCATATAGCAATGAGGACACCTCAGATTGCATTTGTTTGTCAGATGGAGATGTAATTTCTTATTAACGAAATTAGAAACGATCACAGATTGCTCGATTTGCTTGGCTTCAATCTGCGTAAGGACATAAACCAGATCACCCTGATTATCCCTATAAGCATCCATTAATTTCTGCACGCAAAGCTTATCGTCGGCAATTGAATGAAATATATTTTCCTGAATCGTATTCTTAAGCAAAATCCAATTCGCTATATTCGGAAACACGGCAATTTTCAAGCATTCATAAGGAACTATCACATACTTCGGAAGCCCATACTTTTTATCCAAACTCAATTCTTTCTGCTTCTGTATCATTAAAACCTCTAAATAAGCGACCGCACCTCAAAAATTCTACCAACAATTGCTCTAGTGTATTGAATGGGACAATGTACAAAGGCGAAGAAATATTCATCTTTGAATACAGTCCGCAAAGCCAAATCATGCGATTCCACATTACCAAGTCAAAATCATAATCTCCTACCACCCTCCCTTTCAATAAAACTTCACACTAATCATTTCCAATGAGCATTACCATGAACCATCGTGTCGTAACAACAATGAAAACATCCAAAACCATGAATAGGACCATACTCAGAATTAATAACATTCCAAGTCAAAATCATATCTCCCCCTATTCTTGTGTTTTTTTTAGAAAATCTGTGCCGTAGAAGGTTCCGCATAGTTTTTTATAATTAATTTTAAAAAACCTCAACGATTTGTTTGATCGCACTGATGAGGGCAAGTTGAAAAAGTATAATAGCACCCACCTCTAAATACAGCCTGCAATGGCAAATCCTGCGATGCCACATTCCAAGTCAAAATCATAATCTCCTACTATCCTCCCTTTCAATAAAACTTCATGTTAGTCATGGGTTGAATGAGAGTCGCAGTGGTTCATGACGCAACAACAATGAAAACACCCGAAGCTATGAATTGGACCTGAATTCATTTCGATAACATTCCAAATCAATGTCATCATTACCTCCTCTATTTTTTATCGCACGGAACGCAATTCTTAAAACTAAAAAAATGTGCTCCAGCAAATACAATATGTGGTGAAGAACCTTTCAACTCAACATTCCAAACTAAAATCATGGTTTTCTCCGAAATTAAAATCAAATGTCAGTGATCAGTAAAAGCAGCGCTACCTTTAGCCATTACACAGCAGCATTTAAAGCAGCCAAAGCTATGAATTAGCCTCTGATCCTCGCCAACAACATTCCAAGTCAGAATCATAGCCACCTCCAATGACTAAAGTTTCGATATTTAAGCAAAAATTTTTAATATTCTACAAAAAAAAAAAAAAAAAAAAAAAACAAACAACATTAACCATAAAAATAAAGTAAT
>CADBSO010000080.1 GCA_902797395.1 uncultured Spirochaetales bacterium | reverse complement strand
CTGCTCATCCGAATTATCCCAATACCATGCCACCTCGCCTATGTCATCCGAGCCGGAATACTTGAAGCCTTTCGACTTGTCGCCGCCCTTCGCCGCGTATTCCCATTCGGCCTCGGTCGGCAGGCGATAACCATTCTTGGAGAAATCGCATTTGATGTTGCTTCCACTTCCGCTGTAGCACTTCTCCAGGCCTTCCTTCTCCGACAACCTGTTGCAGAACTCGACGGCATCATACCACGAAACCTGTTCGACAGGCCTCAGATCATCACCTTTAAACATCGATTGGTTCTCGCCCATTACGGATTCGTAAAGCGCCTGCGTGACCTCAGTCTCGGCAATATAGAAAGAGGAAACGGCATTCTTCGGGGCGGCATAAGCATATTCAAACCCAATCTTGATCATCTTGAAAACGGAAGGGTCATCCTCTCCGCATCTGACGCACTTCCCATCGGACCAGCTGTGCCCGCTCTTCAGGCACGTCGGATCAAATAATTCACCCCCGCAATAAACCGGACCCCAATTGTACGAATCCATGCCCTGAGTATTGACGACCAGCTTGGGCGTCTTGTTCCGGGCGAATACATCCGCTATCCTCTTAACTTCCGAAGCGTCCAGCTCAACCCTGCAATTCCAATAGAATCCGTTGGATCGGACAGCGCACTTCGTTCGGATCTCCACGACATTTCCGGAATCCTCCTTGATTCTGACCGTGCAGAGCTTGCCGTCGGCCTTGTCCTTCGAACCCTCGCCGCCGAAGCAGATGTATCCGTTGGCAAACGAATATCCGAGCCAGCCTTCGCTGATGTAGAACCAGATGTACTTATCCGTATACTGGCTGTTGTCCTCGCCGTAGATGTAATAGTCGTTCTTCCCCGTCTCATCGCCGAACTCGTCCTTCACCGACTGCTGCTTGAGCTGCCACTCCGCCGAAAAAAGCGACGGAACAGCGAAAAACAAAACCGCCAATGCAATCAATAAGATCTTCTTCATAATTCCTCCCCTTCACATTAAAATGCTCATCCTATAAAATCACCCAAACAATAGGTGTTGTGAACGGGAAAGCGTATGGCTCTGCCATTGTATCTCCCCGCCGAACAATAATAATCTCTCTTGAAACACCTTATCATCCTTGATCCATTGGATGATACGACAAAATCAGATCTGATTTTCCTGCACTCCTCCGTCCAATGAGTGCCATGATGTGCCGTAATGAAATACATCACCTCGATAATATTCGCATTACCATTAAAAAACTTTTGAACAACCCCTTTAATGCAATCAGCTATGTCGTCATTCTCAAGATCGCCAAATGATAAAAACTCATTCTTCTTAAACAGACAAACCGACACCGAATTTGCTATGTTTGAAAGCTTCTGCCTGATTCTGCTCATTTTAACCTTATCAGCAGCAACTTCTTTCAAACAGTCTCCAAAAACCGCATCGCTGCAATTATTAATTTCCCCGACAAGTGCCTCATAGCACCCCAGTACATCAATATCACTATGTATAATGTCCCTATTCTCTGACTTTTTTGAAAACTTCTTTTCGCATTTATCTTTAAAAATACCAAAAAAACCTCCTACAAACTGCGGATCTATTTTGCAAATATCATTATAAACTTTTTGAATATCAGATTTTCTAATATGTCCATCAGGCCATACCACTTCAAATGCGTCTTTTCCAGAAGTACATTTTCCAAGAATGATACTATCTCCTTTTCCTACCGCTTTGAAAATACCCTTATCAAAATTTTTATAGAAATCATAGCAACCCAAAACGCCTTGAGAAACGATACCATGCAAACACATGAGAAAACACAACATCACAGTGTCTTCCTCGTTGTTGTTGACCACCGGAAGTTTCTGATAATAGAAATGCCTTAATCCACCGTACGAATGTTTTTTCTTTTCAGCCGTGGCAAATCCTTTGTAATGATCGGCATGAAAATGAGTAAGGAGAAAACTCTCAGTTTTGGACAGTTGACTATCAGTTTGCTTGTTGAATTTGCCGAAATCTATGACAAGACCTATGTTCGATCCTGAAACAACCCCATTTACGACTTCCTTTCTTTTTGGACATCCGATGACAGGACATCCTGTAACGCCATCAAAATAATAACCAAAAAAGTCATGACACCCAAAACAGTCCCAATGCGGACCAGAAAGACTGCAATCGTTCAAGACGGATATGCAGTTCGCATCCCCTATGGAGTTCACAATCAGCCTCATAATGCAAACTCCGATAAGAATTGAAATGTGTTTTTATTTTTCGCTAAGAGAGAGAGAGAGAGAGAGAGAGATTCATCTTTCCCGCACGCCATGCGTCCGACAAATCCCTCGTATCTGATGTTAATGTTGCTCACAACAACTTGCTTCATAATGTTTATTATATGCAAGTTTCCGTTTTTTACAAAAGGGCCGCTCTCCGGACAGCAAATTCTTAAAAACGCCCTTTGATGAAAATTTTTGCGTCAAAACACACGAGATTTCGAATAGCTATTCAGTATTTTCTGAAATCCTCTGGCAAATCAAACTATATTCTGCAGCGGCACCTGCCTTATGCTCCGTTTTCAGCATTACGGTCTATGCTCGATCAGGATCCGGCTTTGGCATATGCTTTAACATCCTCAACAGGCAGGCTCAAATACTCGGATATCTTCTCGATTTCCAGCCCCTTGCCGAGCATTGTGCGGACAATTTTGACCTG
>CADBSO010000079.1 GCA_902797395.1 uncultured Spirochaetales bacterium | reverse complement strand
TTCATTCCAAGCGGGCGGGCGCGGCATGATTCCGCGAGAGCCGCGCAAGCGGGCCTGCGGGGCGGGCAAGCCGCAGGACGAAGCGACTACACGACGGCGGAAGCGATACGAGCGGAAACCTGACGCCCGCCCCGCAATGCGCTTCCCATGCAATGCGTAAGCCAGCCAAGATCTCCACCAGCCTAACCCTTACGGAATCGGAGATCCGGAACCTGCCACACCTCCAAATCCATGACTATGTTCTTCCAGTCAACACAAAAACGTTGCAAACCAGAAGCATCATCTGCTAATCATCGAAAATCCGGCTCGTATCGTCGGCGGAGAATTCCACTGCTCCATACCTCTCAATCAATTCGGAATTTCCGCTCGCATCATCATAAGGCCCGAATGTTTTCGGGTCAAGAGCATAGATTTTCTTTCCAAAGCAATGGGCATCCTTAGCCGCATGCATAGCGCCTCTGCCAGATGAAGTCTGAAGAACCACAATCTTATCAGAAAGCATGGCCTGAATCCTATCTCGGCTTACAAACGAGAATGCGCTGGCAGGTGTTCCGGGAAATTGCTCTGATACCAGAAGCCCGCCGCTTGCGACAATCCTCTCCGCCAAATCCTCGTTCTGCGGAGGATAAGTCCTGTCTATGCCGGTAGCCACAACAGCTATCGTCCTTCCCTTGGCTCGCAGACAGCCCTCATGCCCTGCCGTATCGCAGCCGAGAGCAAGCCCGCCAACAACGGAATACCCTTTCGAAGCGGCTAGTCCTGAGACTTTCCTGCCGACCTCAAAAGCGTGACCTGAGCATTTTCTGGTTCCTATCACAGCACATGACCTGACAGAATGATCCAATACGGCAGCATCTCCCTTCAGATACAACACAACCGGCATGATGTCGGAGACCTTTCTTCCGCCGCCAACGCTCAAATATTCGCAATTCTTGATACGCCAAGGATAAACATCATCGAACCTAGTGCAATATGTCGCATTCGTCTTGCGCAACATCTCCTCGCATTCCAGACATTTCTCCAGCGCGGCATTAATGCCAGCCCTGACGACCATCGGAAAAGCGCATGCGGATTTCGAGCCCTCTTTCCAGTCCGCTTCCGCCTCCTTCATGAAATCATAAAGCGCTTTTCTATCGCATATGTCGAATTCCCCAGCCGAAAATCTCAAAACAAGCTGCTGAATCACGTAATTGCTCGATCCGTTCAGCATTTTCAAAAACAAGACGAATCTGTTTATCCTGCCGTATGCGCCATCATTTGATCCAATCATACTACCCCCACCAGAAAAAACGCCCGGTGAATCATCAGCGGCACGCGCCCCGCTTTTGAAACTCCAAGCCGTTGTTCGCATGAAAATATTATAAGATGCATATTGTGTCAAATAACGACACAGTCAAAAAGAGATTTTCAAAACACACAAATCCGAATTTTCCGGAATCCCATTTTTTTTATTATAATCAAAGAATGCGTACAAATGATGTTGAAAATCCAAAAAGCAAAGTGAACTTCAAAGCCACGGACAAGGAAATAATAGATTCCGGAATATTCTCAAAGCTGAAAGCGGATTCGAATCAGCCCGCAATAATCAAAACCGGCGTGAATTTCCTTCAGGATCTCATCATCCTGATGCTCAGAGAAAAAAAGGAAAGCGGCAATATTTATGTGATCTACCCGACGCAGGAGGAATGCGAAACAAATGCGACAGTCATCAAAGGAAGGTATCCCGACACCATAATGATGTACTCGGATGAAAAGAAGTCGGACGCATTCCGACCTGAATTCATACAAGCGGCAAAAGACCTGCAACACAGCGCGCCGAACAATATCATCCTAACCACATACGCAACGCTGGATGAAAACATACACGTATTCTCCGATAGCGACGGAAGCGCATACACCATCAGGAAAAACGCAAAACTCGATGTTTCCGAATTCACATCATTTCTTACGAATTCCGGGTACTGCAAAGTTCCGTTCATTCAGGACAGCGGGGATTTCTGCGTATTCGGCGAAGTGATCGATGTTTTTCCGATATTCAGCTCAAATCCCATTCGCATCTACCTGGATTTCGACGACATAGACAAAATATGCTATTACAACCTCAAAGATGACGAAAACCTCAGCGAAATGGAGAAATACTCATTTGCCAGCATGGATACCCACAATGACATCACCGCGCCATTTACGAGTCTGCTGCGTGAAAACGACTCGCTCGTATTCGTCAGAATGGAAAAAATGCTCGAGCTGAGGAATAAAGCAATCAGGCTAAACGAAGGAAACGCATTCGAAACGTGGTTGGAAAACCACAAAAAATCAATAGCTTGCGAATTCTATGATGTGATTGATGATGCCGGAGCAAAAACCATACCAGGCGTACGCGAAGCGGAAGCGTACCCCTCATTCAAAATATTCAAGGAGAAAGCTGAGGAGCTGCTGAAATTCAACTACAAGGTCAGAATTTTCACAAGCTCGATAATCCAAAGAGAAAGAATCAAATCGCTGCTTGGCATCAGCAACGACGCATCAATCCTATTCGAAGAATCGGATATCACAAGCGGATTCTACCTTGAAGACAGGAAAATAGCCGTTTTCAGCGCTAATGACATCTTCAACAAGAAAGAGCGTTCAAAGGTCTTCTCATCATTGCAAACGCAACCCATAACCGATTTCACATCGTTGAAACCGAACGATTATGTGGTCCATATAGACCGTGGAATCGGAAAATTCATCGGATTCGATAAAATTGAAATGCTCGGACGCATCAGAGACTACATAAAAATAGAATATGCTGACAAGGAATTCTTCTATGTCCCCCTTGAAAGAGCCGACCAAATCGAAAAATACATAGGAAGTGAGAAGATCAGACTTGACAAGCTGCATTCCAACTCATGGAGCAGAAAGAAAAAGAAAGCAATGGAGAATGCCAGGCTTTTCGCTGACAACCTGTTGAAACTGAACGCGAGAAGAAAAATGCAAAAAGGGTTCTGCCATCACAAGGACACGGATCTGCAGCTCATATTCGAGGAAAGCTTTGAAAAAGAGGAAACACCGGATCAGCTGAAAGCCATAGAAGATATCAAGAAAGACATGGAAAGCAATATTCCGATGGACAGGATTGTATGCGGAGACGTGGGATTCGGAAAGACGGAAGTCGCATTCAGGGCATGCTTTAAGGCGATTATGAGCAACAAGCAAGTGTGCTTTGTTTCCCCCACTACGATTCTGACCTCGCAGCACTACAACAATTTCAAAAAACGCTGTGAAATGCTATCGCTCGAATCCGGAGAGGTTTCCGGCGACGGTCTGATCAAAATCGAAGAGCTTTCCAGAATCAAATCGAAAGCCGAAGCAAAGAAAATCGTTGACAGCCTCAAGGATGGCACAACCGATATAGTATTCGCAACACACAGGGTTCTGCAAAAGGACATAGGATTCAAAAACCTTGGATTGCTTGTCATAGATGAAGAGCAAAGGTTCGGAGTCAAAGACAAGGAGGCCATAAAGGAACTGAAAGCGAATGTTGATACCCTCACTCTCACAGCCACCCCTATACCCAGAACCCTCTATATGAGTTTGGTGAACCTGAAAGACGTATCACTCCTAACCACCCCTCCAAAGCAGCGCGTCGCAACGGATATAGTGATAAGAAAATACGATGAGGCGATCGTAATAGAAGCGATAAGCAACGAGCTCAAGCGCGGCGGTCAGGTTTTCTTCCTACATAACAATACCATGGATATTGGCAAAGTCAAAATCAAACTATCCAAGTTTTTTCCTAATGCCAAAATTGATTTCATTCACGGGAAAATGCAAAATGCCGAAATTGAAAATTCAATCTACAATTTCGCTAATGGCTGGACGGATGTTCTCGTATCGACAACAATCATAGAAAATGGAATTGATGTTCCGAACGCCAATACGCTGATAGTCGATGATGCCACAATATACGGAACCAGTCAGTTATATCAGATAAAAGGACGCGTAGGCAGAAGCTCAAGGCAGGCAATAGCATATCTGCTCTACCCTGAAAACAAATCCATGAATCCAAATGCCATTGCGAGACTAAAGGTCATAAGCGAAAACAAATCATTGGGCTCGGGATTCAACATAGCAATGGGAGATCTGGCATTGCGCGGAGCCGGAAACATTCTCTCCAAAGAACAAAGCGGACATATTGCCGAAGTCGGTCTCGATACATATATGCATCTGCTTGATCTTTGCATAAAACAGCTGGAATCAAAAGAAAAGGAAGTTGCAGAAGAAGAGGATTTCACCGTATTCATAAACATTCCATATACCGCATATGTTCCGGATGAATACATAAGGGAATCCGAAGTGAAATTCAGGTTGTATAAGCAATTGGCGAAAGCGAAGAGCGAAGAGGAGATTTCCGCAATACTCGCAAAAATCGAGACCAGATACGGCACTCTCCCCGCCCCGATTTACGAATTGTACCGCATCAACCTCATAAAGATACTTTGCAAGCAAAGGAGAATATCAAGAATCGACGAATCGGCTGATGCAAAAACCCTCACATTAACATTCGACAAGGTAAAAGACATGAATTTCAAGAGCATAATGTCCCTCGTCAGTCAAATGAGAGGCAGAGCTGTCCTCAACAACTCCAGCCCGAATGTGGTCATGCTGAATCGCAAGAAAGATGATGACAGACTCGAATTCCTGATAGATGTGCTAAGAAAAATATGAAAGCGCTTCTGAAAGCCTCACAATCCAACTTCGCCGGCGCCTTTCAGATTTTTAGGGCGCTTCTGAAAACCTCGAGATTCCCAAGCGATCCGGATATCAGATTTTGAAGCGCCTTTGAAACGATTCCTACAGGAAAACGCTTGGAAGCATTCCGATCCACCCGAACATGATGGACCCGAAGAACGCTATCAATATAGCGGTTCCAAGCGCTGCGCCAGTCAAACATCTCCTAGCAAAAATCGGCATCGTCTTACTGGTAAGCACGAAAGACAAATAACCGAAAACCGGCATCAAAGCAGACAGGACAAGCCACGGAAGCGAGTATTTATAGGTAACATCCCTCATCTTCAGTATTCTCTTCGGGTATGTGGTGCCATATATTATCTTCTCAAAAACGCTTTCCGATGCGTATTCATGACTTCTAAGATTCATATACAAATCCGTGAAATATTGCCTGAACGTTATTTTCTTGGTGCAAACCACGAGCGGATATTCGGATTTGACATATTCGTACACTTTCAGTTTCGGACGCTCCAGACCCTTGTGAACGCGATCAATCATATTCTCGCCGCCCCTGGAGCCCTTTATTCCATAAATCGTAGAAACCGGCTTCGGAAGCAAGCTATCCTTCTCATTCAGATGAAGTTCCTCAGCCTCCCTCTTGAGTTCCGTCAAATAGTAATCATCGACAAATCTGACCTTGAACTCCTCACTGAAAACATGAGAATAATCATCAACTGTCTTCCAGATTATATTCCCCTCGTCATCAAACTCATCAAATTCATCATAATCCACCGGATCAGTCGCATATGACACAACGATCTGCTCAGCGGGCTCTTCCACCGGATCCAACGAGACGGCAGCAGCAGGCTGCTCCAAAACAGACGGCTCGCTTGTCTGATTCTCCTGATCCTGCTGGCCAACCGCAGCGGTGTCATCCGAAACATCATCAAAATCAGACTCTGCGGATTGCAGCTCAACAGCTTCTTCCGAATCAGCCTCAACAAGCGAATCATCTGCAGAATCAAACACTTCAGGCTTCGGTTCATCAGCATCCTTGCGACTCTCCGACGAACCGCTCGTAATCAAAACATCAGCCACTCTCGGTTCGTTCTTCATGGCCGACTGCTTGGCAACAGGCTGTCCAACAGAAAGTTGTGCGACTTGATCAGGTTGCGCATTCGACACGGATTCAACTGATTGTCTGGAGACATCAGCTGCCATGATATCACCAGAAGAACCATTGGAAACCGCAGACTGCTGTCCTATCTTAACCGAATCATTTGCAACAGCTGCAACAGCATTGCCACGCTCTGAAACAGCATCCGCGCTCTTCGTGGCAGCCTGCGCCGATGCAGCAGGTTTCTGCACAACCGCCGGAGCAGGAGCATCAGCCTTGACAAACATGAAGCCTTCTCCGCTGCTAGCAGTCTCCTGCTCTGCTGCGGGCTCTTCCGATTCAAACGGATTGTCCTTGTTCTCATAGAACTTCTGAATCGTGTTTCTTATGTTCGCCAGATTATCATGGAAATTCCGCTTCCTCTCCCTCCGCCTGGATTTCATCCTTTCGACAGTTTCGTCATCAAGACCAAGGCTATTTTGCGCAGTCGAAGATTCAGCATCTCCAACTTCAACGGAAGCAGCTGCGATGCCATTGCTTTCAAGCCCTTCCTTCCCGCTCTCGGGTCCTACCTCTTCCTCGCCTTCGGACTCAGCCTCGCCATCATCCGATTCGGCTTCGTCAGCGCCATCATCATCTGGCTCGTCCTCAGTTTCATCGCCCTCGGATTCATCCCCGGCCTCGTCTTCCTCGGATCCGGATCCAGTTTCAGCCTCATCCGAAGCGGCTTCGTCAGCATAATCAGAATCCGGCTTATCATCCTCGGACTCCTCACCCTCGGATCCGTCGCTTTCGTCTTCGGTTTCTTCCCCATCGGACTCGTCTCCCTCGGACTCGAACTCAGCCTCATTTTCCTCGGACTCAGCCTCGCCATCATCCGCACCATCAGCTTCGGAATCAGATTCCTCATCAGCAAGCTCATCGCCATCGGATTCATCCTCACCCTCATCCTTCTCGGATTCGGATTCCCCAGCATCAGCCTCGCCATCATCCGACTTGACTTCGTCATTGCCATCGCTATCTGGCTCGCCTTCGGCTCCCTCATTCTCGGATCCGTCATTATCGCCTTCGGACTCTTCCCCATCGGATTCATCCTCGGTCTCGTCTCCCTCGGACTCGAACTCAGCCTCATCCGAAACGGCTCCGTCATCATCGGAACCTATTTCATCATCGTCTGCATCGTCAGCTTCGGAATCCGGCTCGCCGTCCACCTCGGACTCGGCCTCTTCATCCTCTGCGCCATCAGCTTCGGAATCAGATTCCTCATCAACAAATCCATTGTCCTCGGATCCGTCGCTTTCGTCTTCGGTTTCTTCCCTGTCGGACTCATTGCCCTCGGACTCATCCTTCTCGGATTCGGATTCGGACTCGGCTTCAACCTCATCCAAAGCGGTTTCGTAATCATCGGACACGCTATCCTTAGATTCAATATCATCGAATTTAGCCTCGGAAGTCTCACTAGAACAAGACCCGTCTTCTAACATGCCTTCATCTGATTCGGATTCGGTTTCAGTTTCCTCTTCAACATCCGCATTCTTGATCTCGCATCCGTCAGCAGGCGCTTTCTGCTCCTGCAAATCAGCAACTGCGGAATTCCCAAACTCATCCGCAGAATCACATTCGGACGGCTCCTGAAACAATATAGCTTGAATGTCATTGGCTGCAGAAGAAGCATCGCCATGGGAATCACCATCACTGCAACAAACAGCCTGAGGCTCTCCGGTCACAACAGCGCTCCCCGGTTCGGACTTGACATCATCAGCGAAATGATGTTTCTTAAGGACAATCCTCTTAGGCCTTCTCCCCTTCAATTCCGGATGCTTGTCTGCAGGAATAGAATCCCCCGAAACCAATTCAACAGGTTCGGGATTCGCCGTTCGCACAGCCTGAACGACAGACTCATCTTGCATGCGAATGCTATCCGAATCTCTGCCATCCGCTTTGATTCCACTGCTTTCCGAAACTCCAACAACACCAGCTCCGCCCGAATTGGCCATAGAGCCAGACATCCTTTTAGGTCCGCTTGATTTATGCTTGCTGTTATTTTTCTTCTTCTTAGACATTCCAAAGCCTATTATATTATTTTAATAAGGTTTTTTCAAAAACCCGAAATTCACAGAGGTTTTTCCAAAAACTCATTTCAAAATGATGCGAATTCTATTTCAAACCAAAGCATCATTCAAGAAAACCGCAAATACTGCATGTATTTGTGTTTTTTCTCTTCTCGAGAAAAACATCTCTCGAAGAATCCAGCGGATTTACGCCTTGATTCGAAAGAGCGAGCAACATAAAGGAAGGGGTTTTGAAAAAACTCCACAAAACAATCAAGAAAACAGGTTCCTGAATTCCGCGGCAATATCCACAGCGCCCGAATTCCTAATGGAGCCATCCGCAAAAACAATCACAACATCATCTCCGTTTTTCGTAACAGCCATGGGCTTGGATGCATCCGCAGCGCTCACAAGATCATTGTTTATTATCATTGTGCCAGGCTCATCGGGATGATTGGTATTGATGATATGTATCGGTATGAGATTCTCCACCGGCTTGATTGCGCTAAGGCAAAACACCTCTGTTCCGTTTTCCGCCAAAGACCTCAGCACGGCATAAGAAAGCTCGCGAATCGGCCGGGCTTCCTTCACAAGCTTCGGATTGGCATTAAACACGCCAGACACATCCGTGTAATTCTCATACACATCAGCGCCTATCGCCCTTGCGACTATCGATCCCGTAGTATCGCTTCCTCCGCGTGTGAATGTCTTTATCCTGCCATCCGAGCCCTTTCCGTAAAAACCCGGAATTATATACCTTTCGCCTTCGCTCAAAGCTCCTTTCAGGGCCGAATATGTGGAATCCTTCACAGACAGGGAATCATCATTGATTTCCACATAATCAAACGGATCAATGAATTTCCTACCGGTAAATTCACTGACAAGAAGACCTGATACGTATTCCCCGCGCGATGCGATCTCATCAGCCGTCTCCCACTTCGAATAATTTTCCGCAATATAATCGGATGCCGACGACGATATCGACAAATCCTTCTCAATGCCCACCACGCGCTCTATGAACGCATCAATCTTCGACTTGTCCCTTGTCTTAGCATAGCCAAGAAGCAAATCAGTAACCTTGATATCGTCCGAAAACCTCTTGCCGGGAGCCGACACAACGACTGCAATATGATCGTTTCCGCTAATAATATCAGCAACCTTGCGAATCTGAGCGGAATCCGCCAATGACGTACCGCCGAACTTTGCCACCTTTTTCATATCAATAACCTCCCGGTTTATTCCGCCAAAGCCCTCAAAAGCTCCGGAAGAAGCTGTTTTTTTCTGGAAATCACACCAGGCATGTCAAACACGCCGTCGGAAATCCTCACATATTGCAGATTGTCAGTCGCTTTTGTCGTGGTAGACAGCAAAACCGATGACGCCGTTTGCGTATCTGACACCATAAGCATCGCAAACGACAGAAATTGAAAATCCTTGATCCTCTCAAGCGACTGAAGAAGCTCAGCGACCTTCGGACTGCCTTTCAATTCCGGCATCCCCACAACTTCAACCTGACCGACACCGAATTTAATGCCGTTCTCAGTATAGATTTTGAAATCGGATGAAACCGCTTTATCGCTATCAAGATCCTCGAACTTCCTGTAATTGGAATATATGACTTCACTTAGGTCTTTTTCCGTCAGACCGGAAATGCCAAGAAGATCCTGGTAGGCTTTCCTATCCACAGCAGTAGCAGTCGGGCTCTTGAGAAAAACAGTATCGGAAACCAAACCGCCCAAAAGGACTATCGCAGTTTCCCTGTCAATCCTGATATGCCTGCGCTTGTATATCTCCCACACAATCGTGCAAGTCGATCCAACAGGTTCGGCATTTATGAAAATCGGCGTCGTGGTCTTGCCGCTATTGAACCTATGATGATCAATTATCTCCACTATATCCGCTTCTTCGATCCCGTCTATGCCCTGATCACGCTCATTATGGTCTACGAGTATGAAACTCCTCTTAGGCTTATAGAGGAAATTTCTTCTAGTCAGGAATCCGGCAAACGAACCGTCCTCCTCCTCCACAGCCAAAGCCTTCAGCCCTTTTGAAAACAGGGTCATCTTGGCATCCTCGTAAAGCGTCTTCCGCTTCACTGCAGGAAAAACCTCGTCATGAAGCAAGGATACGCTTTGGCAAAGGCGCAACAGCCTGATCGTCTGAGACGTATCGCCATAGCTTATGAAAACAGATCCCTTATATCCGTCTAGTTTGATTTTCAACTCATCCTCACGACTTATGCCTGTGACTATAACAGCATCAACCCGCTCGCTTATGGCAAGGTTTATCGTATCGATTCTGTTTCCCGTAATGAACACGATCTTGCGGCCATTCCTCTTGACGGAACGGATCCTCTCAACAACCTCGGTACGCTCCATGCAACCTATCATCAGAAGCGCTTTAAAGCTCTCATCAGAATCGCTCTTTTTTAAAAAATGACCGCCTATGCCCTCTTCCCAGGATGACGGATTGAAAATGATCTCCTCTCTCTTCTTCGCATTGCTGACATTCAGAAAATATGTTGCAATGGACTCCTTGGTAAGAAGCGTCCGAAACTTGCTGTCCTTGAAAACCGGTATCACGCTATAAGCGTATTTGTCATCCTCAAAAACACTTACAAGCTTATATATCGGATCCGATTGGTAAAGAACAACATCGGTTTTGGTGAACACATCATCAACGTGTATGAAAGAGTCCGTCATATACAGCGGCTTCGGTATTGAGAAAGCCTGGAGATAATTGGTGCACTGATTATTCAAATGACCGCATCTGGCTGCGATATAATTCCTCTTCCTATCCGTAAGATTCTTGAATCTGGCATACGCAATCGCAGCGCAAATCGAATCCATATCAGGATTCTTATGCCCTATCACATAAACATCGTTGTCCTTCTCCATCATACCACACTTCCGGATTGCGGATTCATAAGCTGCCCCAAACATCCATCATACATTATATCCATTGCAAATATCATTGTAAAGAATCCCAGCAAAAGCAAGCAAGCAAAGCAACATGTCAGAGATTTCAGGATCAATCGCAAGATCTCAATTCGATTTCCCTGCAGTTGATACGCGCCGAAACCAGATCCTCCCCGCATGACCCATTATTCAATGAACGCATTCTAATCAGCACTTGACCGTACTCGTGACGCAGCTCAATCATCTCAAAACGCAAACCCGACCTATGAAGAAAAAACCCAATGTCATCAGGGCATGACACATATCCGGCAGCTCCATCTCCGCAATTCCTGAATCTGCAGACCCCCACATTCGAAAAAGCATCGCCTATCCCGGAAAAAACAATCTTCAGCCGCGACGAGCCATCACAATCTCCAGAATCAAACCGACCGCGCATCACATCCATAACCAGCGCATCGCCTTCAAGCCCCACACCGCAAATCAACGCGCCGCGCAAGCTGCTGAAGTTCGGAAGAGCGTTCAAATCAAATCTTATGCTCTTGCAAGCCATGTACTTGGAAAATCAAAGCGGAAAAGCGCTGTTTTCAACGAGCTTCCGCATTATCCGCGAGATTTTGGTCACCATAGGACCCGGCATTGATGTCAATCTCTTGAACGATGAGGCATAATACGACCTTTCCGCTGACGCGCACCATTTTTGTATGTCATCTTGCGAAAACCTTTCTGAAAAATCACGAGCGACGAGCGCAGCGGATGATGCAAGATCGCAACCCTTGCAAAAATAATAATATATGAAGCAGTCCACAACCTCATAAGGTCCGACGCTATCCTCGCTTCTCTGCAGAATCTCCCCCTTATCGGAAAGAGGAAGAAGCTCCGGTGATATCGGGGTGTCAAGTATCGAGGAAATGACATCAGACCCGTCTCTTTTCGCATAATAACGCAAGATCTCCTTCAACTGCGTCTTGGAAAAAGCAATATTAGCATTGAACATGGCAGCCTGATCACCTTGGAATGTGCACCACCCTAATACCGCTTCGGAAAGATCACCGGTTCCGACCTGAAGGCCGCAATGCTTGTTCGCAAGATCAAAAAGCACAACCGATCTCATTCTGGCCTGAGCGTTTTCAAAAGTCTTGTCGCATATGCTCGCATTATGGCCAATATCCCGAAAATGCGACAGCACAGTATCACCTATTGGGATCCGCATGAACGTCGTCTCATAGCGCTCGGCAAGAAGCCTTGCGTTATCCTGCGTCTCCCGAGAGCTTCCGAAGCACGGCATGGAAACGCATATTATGTCCTTGGAACTCCATTCCAGCAGCTTCGCGGCTTCGACGCACATAAGAAGCGCGGCGGCCGAATCAACCCCTCCGGACAGGCCAAGAACAAACTTGGACGAACCTATCATCCTCGCCTTGTTGGCAAGATTTATCGCGGCGGACCCGAATGCCCGCAGAAGACCCTCGCGACCTTCCATCAAACACAGTGGAAAAGAACCTGAATCCTCCTCATACTCGGATTCAAAGCCGGAATCCAGCAGATCGCATTCGGAAACGGACAACGGATCCGAACACGAGCCGCAATCGCAATCCCCATCACAACCATCCTCGCCGCAGCCATCCTCATGGCAACCGCATGCCTCATCGGAAATAAGGCAATTCGTAAGAAGCTTCTTCTGATAGCGGATGCAATCAGAATCAATGATTCCCCGACAGTCACAGCCCGCATCATAATAATTGAGCGCAATCCGAATCTCATCAAACACATCACAGTCGACATTCAGAAAAGATCTTTCCTGAGCAAAAAACACGCTAAGAGCAAGCTCCTTCGAAACAGACCCGAAAACACTCTTGAGATCGGATTCAGCCGATGAATACTCCGGAACGCTCCCTACTACGAATACAGCGCAGCTCGATTCCAATTCACCGATATACCCAAGAATCCCGGAGACAGGAACAAATGAGATCCTAAACGAATCGCCACCAAACCCTAAGGCGACATGCGCCTGCGAGAAATCCGAAGCATTCAGAACCACTTCCCCATCAGACACGACAGCCACTGCGTGATTGCCCTCGAAATCCTTATACCCGAAAACCGCCAGCATTTCCGACTTCGTCGTGCATTCGCAAGCGGCGGAAAACGCAGCAGCCACTAGCGAATCCAGATTTGCAACACAATAACGCCGACTCAGCGAATCGGCAAGCTGGCAAAGAGCATTGGAATAATAAATCCCATATCCGCCTTGCGCCGCTCTGACCATATCATCACGATACGCCTTGGCTATTTCAACGGCAACATCAGAAGCGCCTTTCACAAATGACAGCTTCGAAAAGCTATCAGAGACTTTTGAAAAACAAACTTTCGTTCTCATATTCAAACACCCTCCGCATCGTGTGAGATCCTGCTATCGCAAGACAGTTTCAAGCTAAGCGGAACATCCATTTCCTTGCAATTGTAATCCACAGGTCCGGGAAACGCGAAGTCATCATTAAGCATATAAGAGGTGCGGCGGTTCCTAAACTCAACAAAAGCCCCGCAATTCATATCCAGCGAATACTTTCTCATCACACTATCCGCGCCATCGCTGTCAGCGCTCTCATCCAAAAGCCTTGAAAGCGGAATTCCGAGTCCCAACCAGTTTCCGGCTTTCTTCTCGAGACCATGCACCCCGGCGACATATCCGCTTTTTCCCAACAAACCAAGCAAAAAAGCGCAAATTCCAGAATTATATGCAAACGAACAATCAAAATTCGTCGGAAACGCGCAAAGCGACTCGCTGCCGATCCTGTGTATCTTGTAATCAAAATAATAGTCCTTGAGCTTTTCCTTCGTTTTCTCCGCCAATATCCGAGCCGCATCCATCTGCGAGAAGTCTATGCATCCGGATTTTGAAAAGCAATCCAACACACCGTTTCGACAATCCCTGGGAATGGAATTCAAAGCATTGAGCGATGCCGGGGAAAGGACATCGGAAATATCCTCCGGCAACATATCCGACTCCCGCCTCAACGCAAAAACCTCCCTAAGCAACATCCTCACATCATATGCGTTTTCAAGAATATCATCCGAGAACAGAATGACACCATAGCTTCTTCCGTCTATCTTCCTCGTCCTAACGCAACTGGAAACAGCATCGGCTATATTCTCAAGCGAAAGCCTTTTGAAGCGAATCTCCTCTCCGATCAAAGTCAGGCTGCTCTGGCATTTCAGCGCGCATTCCAAAAGCGCATTGGAGGCGCAAGTTCCAGATATGGTGACAAAATGATACGACTTGGCGGATGAAAGCGCCGACATCTGAATGTCGCCGATGATTCCGCTGCAAACCTTAGAGACAGTGTCAGTACCCAGAGCCCAATTGCGAGACCACGGCTTCTGGCGTCCGTTGATGCAAGAAGGAATCGAAATTACCCTGGTGCTTATGCCCTTGAAATCAAAATAATCGCTAAGGTTCATGAAACTGATGTTCTTTTCATCGCCGCCGACTATCACGATCAAATCGATTTCATGCTGAGCGCAGAAATCAGCAACCGCATCAAGCTGGTCGTCATCCTCAATCTTCAAATCACCCGAACCTATGACAGCATAGCCGCCACAATTGAGAATCCTTCTTATGTCGTTTCTGCCTATCTCCTTGAAATTATCGGAAAGCACGCCTTGAAAACCCGAAACGGCCCCGTAAAGCACCGAGTTCGGAGAATAAGACACAATCGCATCCCGAATTCCCGCAAGGCAATTGTTGGCTCCAGGCATCACGACATCCGAAAAAACCGCCAGAACATTCCGCAATCGTTTGCCGGCAAATGAGAAATCGAATCCGGATTTCAGCAGAATCGTTCCATCATCAGACTGAACTGCGGATATATTGGAAACAGCATGGGAAAACGCGTCACATCTCTTTGGCTTGAATTTCCTTCTAAGCCTCTCAAAATCACTGCACACAGACTAATCCTTGCCCCTGTATTTCATCGCAAGAGATGTTTTGGTTATGGATGAAGGGCCTTGTATGCATCCGCCCTCGCAGCACATCACCTCAACCAGATCCGCATCCGGCGCCTTCTTCTCCCATGTCCTCATGATAGCTATCTTCTTCCTGTCAAGACCGTTTATGGGCATGATCTTCATCTCATCGCGGTTTTCAACCCTGTTAAGGACACACCCAGCAACGCCCTCGGAAAAACAGAAATCCCTACAATCCCTGAATGATCCGACTTCGCCCAAATCCGATTTCTCCATCTCGCCGACTTCAATGTCAAGCGCCATGAACAAAGACGAGAGCTCATTGAAGTTCATGACTCCATCGACGTTCTGATCCCTAATGCCTTCAACCCTTTTAGCAAGACATGGACCGATGAATATGTTCTTATGATCGGGAAATTTTTCCCTGCACATCCTCGCCGTATATCCCATAGGCGACAATGCAGTGGAGATTATGGGCTTGAGGAATTTCAAATGCTTCTCAACAAGCTGCGTGTAAGCGGGACAACAACTGGTGGTCATATAACCGTGCCCCTCCCTTTTCTTCTCCTGCAACTCACGAGCCTCGTTGATGCTTGTCTCCTCAGCGCCCGCCGCAACCTCCACCACTTGCGTGAAACCAACCTTCAGCAATGCTGATTTTATTTGAGAAAGCGTTCCCGGAAATTGCCCTTCTATCGCCGGAGCTATCATGGCAACCGTCTTTTCCTTGTTCTTAAGCATCTTCAAAATCGGAAGGAGCGCGCTTCTTTCCGCTATAGCTCCGAAAGGACACGAATGAATGCATTTTCCGCAGCTTATGCATTTGGAATGATCGACCTGCGCATGCCCGTGTTCGTTCTTATGAACCGCTCCAACCGGACAAGCCTCCTCGCAAGGAACCGGCAGATGAAGAATCGCATGATACGGGCAAACGGAAAAGCATTTGCCGCATTTCACGCACTTGTCCTCAAGTATATGGGCGCGTCCGCCTATGAAGACTATGGCATCCTTCGGACAATTCGTCGTACATGGTCTGGCAGCGCAGCCGCGGCAGGCATCCGAAATCCTATATTGCTCCGGCGGACACCCATAGCATGCGAGCTGAACAGTAGTAAGCAGCGGAAAATCATCCACACCCTCATGCAAAGCGAATTCCAAATACGACTTTATAGGCAAGTACTCAAAATCATACTTATCTATATTGATCCCCAAAAGCTCCATGATCCTGTATCTGACCATAGCTCTTTCCTTGAAAATGCAGCATTTGCTCACCTTCGCCGAATGCTTTGGGAAAATCCTATACGGTATCTTGTCTATATCATCCTCAAGGGTTCCATTGAAAAATGCCCTGATGACCTCGGTATCTATCTTCCTATTGAGTATGTTGTACTGATTATTCTGCTCTAGCATTTCAATTGCTCCAAAATGACCTTGTAAAGCTTCTGCGGAGACATATCGCCATAAACCTTTTCCCCGATCATAGCAAACGGAGGCTCATGATCCGATTCGCCAGCCTTCCTGCACTCGCCCAGACAATTGCACACCTCGAACTCGCATTGGCTGGAAATGCCCTCATCGAGAAACTCGGCATATGACAGAAGATCCGAACCGCCTTGCATGAAACACCTGCTTCCGGAACATATCCTGACCTTGATCTTATCCATAATCCATCTCCCAAAATGGGCATTTCCAAAATCCGCCGATGCGTCTGCGGATTTTCAAAAACGCCGTTTGTTCTATTCTACAGCATCACAACCCTTTATGCAAAAATGCTCGGTCTTCGGGCGGCAAGCCCGCCAATCGCCCCCGCCTCTCCGGGCCATGCGCGAAGCATTGTCCCGAAGAACCGGGTACTGCATAGCGGGCCTTC
>CADBSO010000078.1 GCA_902797395.1 uncultured Spirochaetales bacterium | reverse complement strand
ATGGCTTTGCGACCCAAAGCGCGCATATGCGGCGCATATCCGGCGATTGGATATGGCAGAATAAATGTATTCGGACATAGCCAAGATATTCAATACCATCATAATCATACGCATGCAGCATATGACGATACATGGGAAAAACCCTCAAAAAGCATTTTGCTATGGCGCTTGACTTCAATGAACAGGGAATCAAACCCCAAGTCTTTCAGAGTGCCGCGATGCGAGTCGGAAGAATAACGCGCATCTCAATACCATTCCGATACATTGCCAGATATTCCAACTCACTTCAACGGCACGACAACGCCCGTGGAAGGAACAACGTAAGCGGCAGAAGGAACCTTGCGGCCATCCCATTTCTCAAACTCCTTCATCTTCTCCTCATGTTCCCATTGCTTCTGATAGGATTCCTGATTCTCCTTTATCTGCTGCGCCTCATAAGCATCCGCATCAGCCAAAAGCTTGCGCGCCTCCGCTTCCGCCTTCGCTTTCACAAGCATGGCCTCGGCATTTTTCTCCTCAGCCGCCTTCTTGGCCTCAGCTTCCTTAACGATTTTCTGCGCATTGGTCTCAGTCAGCTTCAATTCCCTCTCCGCCTTCAATACGGCTTCGGTGGCATTCATCCTATCTTGAATCTTCCTGTCGAATTCCTGACTCCAATCCCAATTGGTAACCACGACATTATCAACAACTACAGGGTAATTTGAATTCTCGACCTGCTTCGTCAACTCAGCCTTGGCCTCCTCGGATATTGCAATCTGCTTGGATGTCAAGTCGTATATCGAATACTTGCCTATCACCGCTTTTATCGACGACTTCGTGAGTCTAGTCACATTATCTCTCAATATATCATCGGAATATTCCGTAGCTATCTTTATTATTCCCGACTCCAAATACCTGTAGATCACGTTTATCTCGCATCCCACCGACTGCATATCACTCGTTACTGCGGCATCAGATCCATAACTGAAAACTATAGAAGTCGTTCTCGGCACTATGCTGAATTTCTTCACTTTGGTAACAAACGGGGCATGTATCTTGATTCCAGGCGCGATCACACCCGACGAAAGTTTGCCGAACGTATACGCAACGCCCCTCTGCCCTTCTTTTACTATGCTGCACGAATTTAAGGCCGCTATCACCACAACAAGGCAGACGGCGGCTGCTATTATGATTTTCTTGGTTAATGAATTCATTTTAATCTCCTCAACTCTAAAAAACATCCTTTTGGCAATGAAATTTATTTTATCATAATATCAAAACACTTTAAAGGAAACGTCCAAAACCTGCTATTCAAATATTCCTGCGACCATTCAGAGCATCCTAAAGGAGACAAAATCGAATTTTCGAAACCATGTATCGGAAAAGGACGCGTCCGGAAGACTGAAAACCGGCTGCAAGCCCGCAAGCAGAAAGTTTTCAAAAGCGCCCGAAAAAGGAGTAGGACATGAAAAGCAAAGGCATGAAACGAATCGCGCTGTCTATCACCATAGCGCTTCTTCCACTGCAATTGTTTGCGGCAAACGGATATGATGAGATTTTCGCGCCTCTCAAGGAAATCCAAAGCATACTGAGGTACGCCGGAACCATAATTCTTGTCTTGGCGCTCATAGCGCAAGGCATAGTGATTTTCTTTAGCGACAATATTCCGGAATCAGTGAAGAAAACCGTTGGAAAAGTTGCTGTCGGCGGAATATTCATAGGCGGAGCGTCCGCCATAAGCAGCTTCATACTTCCCGGTTCCGTTTCCGCCATGATGCATATTGCGGAGGCAGCATATGCCTGACTACAGCACTCCATGCTATGACAAGCTCAGCCGCGACAAACTTGTTTTGGGGGTTTCCAACGGATTCGTATCAATGGAAATGATGTTAATCGGATTCGCCGCATTCGTAATGCGGGATCTGCTTATTCCCATCTCAACAATAGCAATGCATATTATCATTGCAACCCTGAACAAAAAGGAAAAGGAATGGAAAGAGATAGCGCGCCTTCTTCTGAAACTTCCAAGGAGGGAAAATGCAATCATCCCATGATCTGATAAAAAACGAAATATGCTATAACGAAATAATAGATTCCAGAAATTTTCCATCGGGTTCCCTAATCGCGCGCGAATTCGATCAGGGAATAATACAGCAATCCGATGGAAGCCTTATGGCATGCCTGGAAATACATGCAAGCGACATACAGCTCCTATACGGCACATCAGTCAGGAGAAGAGATGTCATATCCGGATTTCTCCCAACCCTGAAAAGCGGGTACGAAATCAATTTCGAATGGAGAAGATCAAAAAAGGAATTCAAATACATGTCCTGCGAGAGCAAAATGAAAGGCAGCGCAAGGGAAATAGAAAAGCGTCGGAGGGAATCGTTCGATGGATTCAAATGCTATTCAAACGAGCTTTTCCTCACTTTGGTCAAACGCAATCGCACTCCATCCTCGACAATGACAAGGGAGGATCTCGAAGAGTTCTGCCATTCGCTGCAAATGCTGATGCTCGCGCTGTCAAATGCAGATTGCGCATGCGTTGTGCTTAAAAACGCCGGACTCCTCGATTTCATAAAGCGCTCAATGGATCTGACATACATGAAAATGCCGCAATTGCAACAAGGCGCCGCTACAATATCCGATTGCCTGCTCACAGAGGAATATCAATTCAGAAACATTCCGCTTGTAATCAAAAATCCGCAAAAAACCTATGTAAGCTGTCTGACCGTCACAGCCCTACCCTCATATACCCAGCCCGACCTTTTCGGTTTCTGCTCGTATTCCGATCTGGACTTCAGAATGGTAATAAAATACAAAGGATATGACAAAAGCGAATCCGAGAGCATCATCGAACATAAGCGAAAATCATATCGCAACTCCCTTTTCTCCATAATGAAATACGTTAAAAGCGATCTCACCAAAACAGATGTGTCTGACGAATTCAGCCGATCGGCGCTTACAGGCAAGGAACAATGCGAAAGCGCATTGCAAACAATAAGCGATAACGGATGGACTGCAGGACTATGTCAGATTTCCATATGCCTTCAGGATCAGAACGAATCGGCGCTTGAGGAAAAAGCCGCAGCAATCAGGAAATCGTTTCAGAAGCAAGGAATCCTGATCAAAAGCGAACGATTGGGAAACAGCCTGTGCTTTCTATCCATGATAACCGGATCGAAACGCCTGTACTCCCCGCTTTTCGTAATGAGCGAAAATTTTGCGGATATGCTTCATCTGACCGCAATGTCAGATGGAAGCCCTCGTTCAAAGCTTCTAAAGGAACGAACCAACAGCGAAATTCCGTTCATATATTCGCGGAACACGGACGGAAGCATAAATTACTTCTCCTTATACGGCGCAGAAGGCAGAAAAGGACATGCTTTCATAACCGGTCCTACAGGAAGCGGAAAATCCGTCCTGCTATCGCTGATGGCAGCGCAATGGCTGAAATACGACAACACCAGAGTGGTTATAATCGACAGGGATCTGTCATCATACAGAATCATTCACGAGAACAATGGCGATTTCCATTATCCGATGTTCGATGATACGCGCTTTCAACCACTGGAAAACGCGCAGAAAAACATGGCAGGCTGCATGGAATTCATAAAAGCCGTATGCATGTCGCAAGGCGTGGAATTCACAGCTGCGGAGCAAAGGGAATGCTCTGATGCCATCGGTCTTATGGAAAATGGCAAGGAAACCATGACGCTGTTCTTTCATCTGATCAAGGGGCGCAACAAGGAAAGCCGGATGCTTCCAGCGCTCGCATCATATGCGAAAGGCGGAGAATACGAAAGGCTTTTCGACAGCGATGAGGACAGTCTGACAAATCTCGGACGGATAACAATGATTGAAACCGGAAAAATCCTCCAAAACAGCATATCCAGCATGAATGCGGCCCTACCTTTCTTCGTATATCTGCTATCAAGACTGGAAAAATCGTTCAATGACCTAACGCCTACGCTGCTGATAATAGACGAAGGATGGAAAGCCCTGAAAAACGAAGTGTTTTCCGCATTCTTCGAGGAATGGATCAAAACGCTGAGAAAGAAAAACGCCGATGTGGTTCTTTCCATAACGAATCTGCAGGACATAATCGGCACTCGAATATGCGAAACGGTAATGAGCAATATGCAGACAAGAATTTTCTTCAAGGATGCGAACGCCATGAATTCGCTCGAGGAAAGCAATTACCGAAGCATAGGGCTTCCCGATCATCTGATAAGCATATTGCCGGATCTTCCGGATTTCTGCCCGCTAGTGCTTCAGGAAAAAACGGCATCGATATTGGATTTTGATATGCAAAGCCAATTGGAATACCTCACAACGCCAAACGAGATAAGAAAGAAGATGACAGATGGCTAGAATCCCATACGAGCGCAAAACCCGACTGGCAGGCAGATGGATAAGAGGATGGAAAAGAAAACTGCTGATAATGCTCACAGCGCTTCTGGCCTTTATGCCGGAAGCAAATTCCTCACCCCTTTCCCTTCTTACCGGTGAAAGCGAAAAGACAAAGCAGGAAAACCAAAGAAAAGCATCAGAGATGCTGGAAGAGCTCCTGAATGATGGAACGCTGACCGAAACCGAAAGCAACTCATCATTCATAGAACTGATAGGCAGCATAGCCGACAATGTGCTGGCAAGCATTCATGAAAGCCTGTCTCCCAGCATAGCCGGATTAATATCATCCGGAAACGCAAGCATTGCCGGAAAGGGCTTTCTAGATGACGGCAAATACTTCAATGCGATTGAGGGCAAATCAATACTAGGAAAGCTGATCGCCGCATTGTTGTGCATGGAATGCATTATTCTAGGATTCAAAAGCTTCCTCTCAAGCGATGGGCGGAGCTTCGGAAAAACCGTTTCCCGATTGATAACAATAGCGCTTACCCTGGCTTTTCTCGCTTTCATCCCGCTTATTGGAAAAACAATCATAAACATATTCGGAGGCCTGGGAAACGCCATATCAGGCAAATACGCCGCAAGCGGAGCAAAAAACCAGCAACGGCTGTTCCTGTACATGCCAAGCGACATCCTCGATGCGCTTTGCTTCTGCAAAAACATGCTGAGTGTTGAAAAGGTTCGAATCGGAGGCTACACCCTTCCCACAATCATACCCCACCTATCCATAAGCATTGGCGAGCTTCTGATTTCACTTCCATTCCTGTACATGATGATGATGATAGTATTCTGGTATTCGGAAATGTTCGTGATATTGCTTTCGGCTTATATCATAATACCGGTTTGCACCTTGTCCGGACTTGACCTCGGAGGAATCAGAAGCATACTCCGCGCTCTGATCATGCAGGGAATGAAACTATTTTCCGGGATATTCATCGCAAATATGTCAACATACATCATAATCACATCAATAAGAAAGCTGGACGGCATGATATCATCGACATCAAACGCGATCATATTCTGCCTGTTCATGACATTGGTAATACTGTTCCTCATAATAAAAGGACCAAACGCCATGATAAACGCAATAAGCGGCGAAACGGAAAAAAACAGCAATTCCCTTGTCACCGCAGCGGTAGCCGGGGGCATCTCAGCGCTGGGATCCGCATTGCCTGCTCTCGGCAAAAAAGGAAAAAAACCGGAATCAAACCTCCCCCAACCGTATTCCCCCACAGGAAAGCTTGGCATCCCGACTGAAAGAAAAGGCCGAAGCGAAACCGCCTCAAAGCCAAACAGCGGATCCGAAACCAAAACCGGCACGACACCCGGAACAGCCAAGGATGCTACCGGAAAAATCGGAAGCGAGCAACACAAATCACTCGCAAAATACGGCGAGGTCACTGCGCGGGCCACCCCGAAAAGAATGGAAGCGGCAAGAACCGAACTAATGAACGAGGGCGTTGAAAACATAAGCGAAAACATGATAAAAGACAGAGCGATCAGAGATGCGAAAATCGAAAAACTTGTGAAAATGGAAAAGGACGGCTTCAAAACGCCAGACGGACAATTCAACAAGCCTGCATTCGACCAATTGCAGAGACTGAGAAAAGGCGGCTTATGAGAAGCATGAAAAACACCAACCTGCTGGCTTCATGCGAAATGGAGCTGATCGGTCTCTTTAAAAACGTACCGGCAAACACAACCGATATTATGCTGAATCCGAACGGAACATGCTTTTTTGAAACCAGCAGCGGCAGTTCCGGGCAATTGAGGATTTGCGCTAGCGAAAAAACGCTGTTACGGCTGGCTACGGTACTTGCCAGTTTCACAAATCAGAATCTCAATGATTCATCACCATGCATATCATGCATGCTGCCAGCAACAAAATATCGTGCGGAAGTGCTCGTACCTCCCGCAACAAACGGGATATGCATCGCAATAAGAATCCCCAACAGAAGCTTTTACAACCTCGAGCAACTTGAAGAAAGGCAAATGATCGATCGGAACCAGCGGCAGCATTTGGAACAGCTTGTGAGAGAAAGAAAAACCATTGCCATATCCGGACAGACCGGAAGCGGAAAAACCACCTTGCTTTGCGCTCTTGCCAATGCCATACCTGAAAGCGAGCGCGTGCTAATCATAGAGGATGACACAAGGGAAATAGAAATCAACCGCAAAAACTGCGTAAGCATAGTATCAAAAAAAGGAATCATCACAGGGCGAGAAGCCGTACGATCCGCCCTGAGAATGAATCCTGATAGGATAATATATGGCGAAACAAGAGATGGCGAAAGCGCTCTTGAACTGCTCAAAGCATTCAGGACCGGCCATTCCGGTGGAATGTTCACGATTCACGCCTCCAACGCCAGCCAAGTGCTAAGAAGACTAGAGGATCTGCTGATGGAAGTGACAAACTCAAACGGCGCCTCATTAGTCGCAAGCACCATAGATGCTGTGGCTCATCTCGGCTTCAATGAAAACGGATCAAGGGTCGTAAGGGAGATAATCACTCTCTGAAGGAGCTTTGGATGCAAATCCTCAATACAAGGAAAATAAGAATTCTGATAATTGTTCTGCTCACCGCATTCGCCGCAACGGCAACGCTATCGATAATAAGAGCCTGCGCAAAAGGAAAATCAAAAATTCAAAATAGCGAATCCCCGGTTTTACAGCCTGCGCCGGATAATCTGATGAGCCATAAAAGAACCCTCAGAATGCTGCAGCATGGCAATGCCACATTCTATGTGGACGATGAAAACGACATTATAATCAATAAGAACGGAAGCAAGGCATTTAAAATCGACAAGCAAGGCAACATAACAAGCCTTGGGAGCGATGGAGAGGAATTCTCGTATCTCACAGAAGACGACAGATCATTCCTCGAAGCAGCGCTTGAGGAAATACGCGAAAATTATTTGCCATACAGCACGCAGGCAGAAAGCGCCAAATCAAGCCTCTCGCAAATTCAGGCCGATCCGATACGCGGTATGACTGATGCGCCAGCGGATTCAAACGAGAGCGAAACCGCCCAATCCGAAAGCATGCCCTACCCTACGAAAGCCGCCAACACCAAAAAAAATCAAGCCGAGACCGATGCAGCTGATCAAACGGCCGAAACGGACAGCCCGTCATTGAGAACAAACCTGAAGAGAATCTCCATTACAGTCAAGCGCGATAAAGGGAATGACCACAGGGACAGCACGCAAACACATCATGTTCCGTCACAGCAAGACAGCGAATACATATCCCTCGATACGGATCTGCTGGCCGAAAGCCTCGGACGCAACGAATATGCGAAACAGAATTCTCAAGATGAAAAACGAAAATTCCTGGATGAATTCGCTAAAAGCGGCAACGGAAGCTATATTCTGACCCAAAACGATGTAGCGCCAGGCACAATAGTGCCGATAACGCTCATAACCGGAATCAACAGCGATCTTCCGGGAGAGGTGATCGCCCAAACGAATACAAACATATATGATACGCTCACAGGAGAAAAGCTTCTGATAGCGAAAGGCTCGAAGCTGATTGCAACATATGACAGCCGAATAACCTATGGCCAGCAAAGAATACTCATAGCATGGACAACACTGGTAAGAAGCGATGGGCTCGTATTGGCTCTTCCCGGATTTCAAGGTACTGATAACATGGGGCGTTCCGGTTATTCGGGAAACATCGACAACCACTTTGCGCAAATAGCCGGCACATCCCTTCTCTCCAGCCTTATCGATTTGGCAGGATTAGGCCTATCGGAACTGCTCAGCAACAAAACCGCAGATGTCGTATTGGAAACGCTTGCGGATTCCGTCACCTCGCCAGCCATGGAGCTTATGCAAAAATCCGTAAACAGACAGCCGACAATCACGATACCTCCAGGAACTATATGCAGAATGCTTATAAGCGGAAAAATCACGCTTCCCGAACAAAAGACATGAGCGCTTTCCTTACGCGAACGGTAAGAAGATCCGCATTGCCGTTTCCATTCACCTCGGTACTGGACGCATTCACTATCTCGTTATCCGCATATGAAATCCGGAATCCGGCGGCAGACAACCGCTTGCTGATCTCATCAAAATGCGGCGAGCCTTTCTCATATATCCTTCTGAATATTATGAATCGCACATGCTTCTTAAGATACTCGACATTGGCCCATTCCTCAAGCCTATCAAGTATATCATCTCCCGCTATGAAACCGAATTCGTAGTCGGAATCCGCATCCGAAACAGATTCCGGATCAAATCTGGCATGAAGCATTTGAAGAAGCTGGGATGTCTTTATCTGCGCGCCCGCATCCCTCTCTATATCACTCACTTCAAGATACCTGGCATCATCATCCGGATACGCATCCTTATAATCTTCAAGGGCAAGCTTCAAAAGCGCCAGGCGCTCATCATACGGGAGCATATCGCCAATATCCTTGAATGGAGTGTGATATGAAGGCACAATAACGATCTTTTTGGACGGATACATGAGCCTGCACTGATGAATAATGTGAAGATGGCCCTTATGCGGCGGAGAGAATGTTCCGCCGAAAACGATCGGATATTTGAAATCCCCGCCTTTCAAAACAACCTCACCTGAATCCCCTCGATGACCTCGTCAAGCAAATAGCAGGCCTGCTTGTTCCTCGGATCATCCGCAAAGAGCTTCTCAAGCTCCGATTCGAATATGCTGCGCATGCGTCTGGCCCCCTGTGACGATATGTACTGGGATCTGGCGTTGTTCATCGCCTGCATCGTATCATGAAACATATAACATCCCTTGTCAGCATAGCAAACCACAAGATTAACCTTGGCGATCTGATCGATATTCTCATACAAGATATAGTTTCCAGCCACAACTATGGATTTTTCCGGAGAGAAAAACGAGTTTCCATAGGATTTGAAAAAGCTCCTGCAATCCTTATTGTCTGATCTTGGTATGAAAAGCTTTTCAATGAAAATCCTGTTCTCCCGCTCATATTGCGCTTTCTCTTCCTCGGTTGCCTGCGAAACCGCATCCCCATCCTCTCCTGAGTTTGCGATCCTGCTGCACAAAGTCTCAAGAAGCACCTGCTCCGAAAACGCTCTGCCCTTCTCAACTCTATGTATCAGAACAACAGACGACACCGAAACCAATGCAGCCGAAAGATCATATATGACCGTATCCGGAAATATCGTTCCTCCAATGCTAGCGCAACGCATGACAGAATAAGGAATGCCATTCATAAGAGACATTTTCACCACTTCAGGAATGGATGCGTCCTCGAAAAGCGCATTCAACCTGACATTCGAATCCACCTCGATGAAATCAAGCCTCTTCACATAATTTGAAAGAAACCTGCTATTGCGCCCGTCGCCAAGGTCGACTATGTTTAGTGCGAAAAATTCCGGATAGCTCGGGGCATGGCTCATCACATGCGTTCCGCCAGACACAAGCATCGCATCTTTTCCGCCGAAGAACGTCTTGTCTATATCGGAAACCTCCCTAGGCTTATGAAGAAACGGAGATCTGCCGGCATTATACATTTCTGTTCCTCCTTATTTTGATTGCCATTTCCACAATGCTGGAGACGCTCTTCATGGAAAGGCAGGAACACGACGACAAATTCATGTTCGTTCTTATAAGAAAGCTTTTGCGCGCCTCATAATCCTTTGCCTCAACACCGCTATAATGGTTCTCAAAATTCAAATATTCGCTTGCGATATACGAGAAAATCATTGTTTTCGCCGAAAAGCACGATTGACAGGGATTCAATTTCAAAAGCCTGTAAGCATCAAAAACGTCACCAGCATCCTCTGTGGAAAGAAAATAATCCGCCGTAGTGATTTTCTTGCCATCCGCCTTGTAGGCTGGTATCATGCATGACGGCAGCAAATCGCGCTCGCCATTCAAGCCACTCGAATCCTCCATGAAACACAAGCAATTCAGACATTTTCTGCCGGCACATCGACAATAAAGCCCCTCCGACCCTATCTTCCTCTGATGTATGAGCTCCGACAGCGGCATATGAGTGCATATGTCCTTGGAGAAATTCACATCATCCACTATGCAGCTAATCCTCATTGTCCATCAGCCTCCGAATATACGAAACAAACGGCTCCACCACAGAGCCGGAATTGAATCTTGACTTGGATCTCACGAACCTCATATCCACTTTCCTGTCCTCAAAATCCCTGCCGCAGGATATTCCATGCCTACGCATCGCCTCCTTCAGCGCTCCAATCAGCTTCATCCTTTCCGCAGACTCATCAGACTCCTCGCCAATCGTCACAAGCATGCTCATCCTGAAAAACCTCTTATGATAGGGATTATATTCGCAAATGAACATCGTAAGGCCTCTCATGCTATAGAAGCCGCCGCCTTTCTCCACGCTGCAAACCTGGTCAAACGATGGAATCCTGTTGCTATCAAGCGCTCCTTGCTTCGAATATGAAATCGCGCATGCTATGTTCCTGACGAATCTTCTGGCCGTCGACAACTCGCCAATCGATCCAGAATCCCTATGGTAAATCAGCCTCTTATATTGAAATTGGCAATCATCAAAAACATCATATAGCTTCTTTATATCGTCATCCGGAATCTTGGCATTGCCGGTTCCCAATATATAGTCCTTGTCGCTCAAACCGGAAATCACATAATCATACCCGACCTTCTCCGCTATCATGTTCTGATATGACATAGACTGCGAAAGAAGCTTGCCGTAGATGATCACTCCGGGATCAAGCGAATATGACTTCCCGCAACCATCAATCGTGATGTTCATTTTAAGATAGCCAATGGGATACATCGGAAGCAATGCTCCTATTATGTTGAATAAAAGCTCCTTGCGGAATATATTGCAATCCGATGCCCTAACCAAAACATCGCATGATTCCTGTATCTGAATCTTCTCGTTTCCGCCTTCCGATATGACTTTGCCGATTCTGGATGTCCTCTCCACATCAACTTGCGGCATCTGGCAAATCGGTATGAATTCGAAAACGATCGGCCTTGAGAATTTCATGCAGGCCTTCAATGCGATCATGCATGCCCTCAATACGGAAAAGAAATACAGCTTTCCGATCCTTTTGACGCTTTTGAATCCTGAAAAGGATTCCTCACGCTTGGAATCGAACCTCACTACTATGACATTCTCCAAATCGAAAAACTTGCGGATCTGATTCAAAATGAAATCGGCATAATCAACCTCAGCCTTTATTATATAAATCCCTGAGCTATCCAATGCGACCTTGACAACGCCGATATGACACGACCGCTCGGTTTTCCGCGGTATCGTGAAAGACTTGGACACCACCTCAAACTCATTGTCGGCGAAAACCCCCTTTTTGCCGATTTCACGCGAATACGAATATTTTTTCGGCTGTCTGGTCTTAGACAAATCGGAAAGGATCTCCATTCTGGCCGATTGGGCTATGAAATCAAGCTCCGAATAGTCGGAATGGAAAATCGATTCGACGGGAGACATCTCCGAATCTGGAAAAGCGACATTCTCATAAAGAAGAAAATCAGATGACTCCCCTTCGATTCTGAATGATCTGTAAATGAAATCGGATATGCCAATCGTACCTACATCATCATAATCTGGAAAAGTTATGTCCTTTATCCCATACATGCCATGCGACGCATCCGAAACATCGCCGCCAGCGCAGACGTCATCATGCTCCGGAAAGCTCACGCCCTGAAGCGTCACCTCCTCATCACCCGGCTTTCTGCATATCCGGCAATACAAATCCCGGCCATAAAGGATATTCCTGTCTTTCTCAAGCATAATGAAGATTATATGAAATAAGAAGGTTTTTTCAAAATTTCCTTCTTCATATCATTGAGGTTTTTTCAAAACTCCTTCCTTCATGCTGCTCGCTCTTTTGAACCAGGGCTTCATTTTTTCTCTTCTCCAGAAAAAATGCCAACGGATCCTTCTCAAAAACCCCAAATGCATACGGTATTCGCGATTTTCTCAAAGAATGTCCTGGCTCAAAATAGGCTTCGCATCATTTTGAAATGAGTTTTGAAAAAACCTCAAATACCCATGGAACCATTTGCAAACGGCACTTCGCTTGCGCATATGCGGCCAACAACAGTTTTTGCCAAAAAAAGAACATAATACTACAATAATATGTGGCTGCTGAGGCGACTCAATCCGTGTTGTTGGCTGCGCAGCAGCCGAAGAATGATCCAATAACGGAACCATCATGAATCCATTATCCGAAAACGCCTGCGGATTTCCAAGTCCTCAAGGGCGTTTCCAAAAAACTCGGATCCAGAATCCGCTGAACGTCTTTTCGGTCGCAAAATCGGCAAAACCTCGAATACGACGATATTCCCGCGCTTTCCCGATTATCGCCCTGAAAGCCCGCAGGCGTATTCAAGCATCAGGTTTTAAGGAACGCTTCCAAGACGGGAAAACCGGCAGCGGAACCGGATTCGGAATCCTGAAGGCTTCCATAACTTTCCAAGGAGTTTAAAATGGCAGAATATCAATTTCAAACGGAAGTGAATCAGCTTCTGAAGCTGATAATCCATTCCATGTATTCGAACAAGGAGATTTTCCTGCGCGAAATAATCTCCAACGCATCCGATGCTTTGGATAAGCTCAATTATCTGAAAGTCTCAAACGACAGCTACAAAGACATCAAATCAGAGCCTAGAATAGACATATTCTTCGATACGAAAGACTTCACGCTGACCGTAAAGGATACCGGAATAGGCATGAACGAAAAGGATCTGACCAACAATCTCGGAACCATCGCCAAATCCGGAACAAAAGCATTCCTCGAGAAGATATCAAAGGACAAGAATGCTGGCGATTCGAATCTGATCGGACAATTCGGCGTAGGCTTCTATTCGGCATTCATGGCCGCAAAGCAGATAAACGTTTATACCAGAAAGGCTGGAGGGAAGAAAATCCTCAAATGGTCAAGCGATGGCACAAACTCATACAGCATCGAGGAAGTGAAAGCAAAAACAGGAGAAGCGGCCAAATACGGCCTTGATGCCGAGGATGCCTGCGGAACCGCTGTCGAAATGATCCTGAACAATGATTCCAAAGGATATGCGGACAGGTGGAGAATAGAGGGACTGATAAAAAGGTATTCGGATCACATAGCATTCCCCATCTTCCTTCACTATGTGAAAACGGAATATGATGACAAGGGAAATGAAAAAGGAAGCGAAAACAAGACCGATCAGATCAATTCCGCTTCCGCATTGTGGAAGAAGCCGAAAAGCGAACTCAAAAAAGAAGACTATGACAACTTCTACAAGACCTTCTCGCATGACAACGACGAGCCGCTCCACTATGTTCATACGCATGCTGAGGGAGCTCAGGAATACACCACTCTGTTCTATGTCCCGAAAAACCCGCCGTTTGACATGTTTCAAGGAGATTACAAATCCGGAGTAAAGCTTTATGTCAAACGCGTATTCATAACCGACAGCGATCGCGAGCTGCTTCCGCCCTATTTGCGTTTCATACGCGGAATAATCGACTCGGAAGATCTCCCGCTCAATGTCAGCCGCGAGATTCTCCAGCAAAACAGGATACTCGAGAACATAAAGTATTCCAGCATGAAAAAACTCCTTTCCGAGTTCAAGAAAATGGGAGATGATGCGGATGAGGCCAGAAAAACGCCTGAGGATAAAAGAAGCGAACAGGAAAAAGCCGCCATTGAGAAATGGAATCTATTCGTCACCAACTACAACCGCCTGATAAAGGAAGGAATTTACGGGGATTTCAGAAACAAGGACGAGCTTCTTGAGATCGTCAGATTCAAATCGACCGACGAATCCGGAATCGGAGATGGAAACTGGACAAGTCTGGCCGGATATGTCTCAAGGATGAAGCCGGACCAGAAATCAATCTACTATGCTACCGGAAGCAATGAAAGCAACATCAGACACAATCCGGCTTTGGAAGCGTATATCAGCAAAGGATTTGAAGTGCTCATATCGGCTGACCAGATGGATGACATGATCATATCGAGCATAGATAAGTACAAGGATTTCCGTCTTCTTCCAATAGACAGGACAAGCAGTGCCGAGGAACTCAGCGCAGGAAACGAAGAGGAAATCAAAAAGAAAGAAGAGGAATTCAAACCTGTTCAGGAGAAAATCAAGAAGGCGCTTGACGGAAAAGTCACCGATGTCGTTCTTTCAAAGCGTCTTACCGACAGTCCGAGTTGCATCTCGTTCAGCGATTACGGGCCTGACTACCAAACGGAGAAGATCCTTCGCGCGCTTGGTCAGAATGCGCCAACCATCATACCAATACTTGAAATAAATGCGGATCACAAGATCGTAAGGAACATTGCAGAATCCACAGACGAGGCATACATCGCGAATATAAGCGAAGTATTGCTCTATCAGGCGATGCTTATGGCAGGAGCGGAAATAAGCGATCCATCCGTTTTCGTCAAGTCAATGAACGAACTCCTTTCAAGCAAGTGACAGAACAGCTTCCGGCTTGTTTGATGAACTGAAAAACGCCTGTGAAGACTTCAGCATGATTTCACTCAGACCCTTCACAGGCGCTCTTTGAAAAAACCTCAAAATAAAAACGGCGGCGAGACCAATGGCCTCGCCGCCGTTTTATTGGCGCCCCAAAAGAACAAGCACCCGAAATTCACATTACACAATCACTTCCAATACTTTCTTATCTTTCCATCCAAACCATGAAGCCTAACCGAACTTCCATCCTTCTTGTTCTCCGCTAAAGTCTGAGCATAATCCAAAGCCTCTTTCTGCGTATCAAAAAGCTTGATCACCTTATCGGATCCCTGTATGAAAACCTTCCACTCCCTGCCATTTCCTTCATCCCTCTTCGAAACATGATAAATCGTAGACATAAGAAACTCCTTAAAATAAGATTAGATAATCTGTTATGAATTTTTTTCTATTATATTTTAAATAAAATATTTTGACAATTATAAGGGCACTTCTAAAAACCTGCTGTTTGAAAATACCTGCGGATTTCCGAGGCGGAAAACCGGTAGTTTTCCTTTCCGAGAAAAAAAGGAAAATAGAAATACTGACCGCATTTCGAGGCTTTTAGAAGTGCCCATAACACAATCCGACACCATGCAAAAAAAATGCCCGCGCAGCATGCGCGGGCATCACATTGCATGAAACCGCAAATTAATGCGGCTATCATTTGAATTTTTCGATAATCGATTTCGCAGCAACCTTTCCAGCGCCCATGGCCGATATTACAGTTGCTGCGCCTGTAACAGCATCACCACCAGCATAAACGCATTCGCGCGATGTCTTTCCGCCGTCATCAACCACTATTCCGCCATGATTGTTCACTTCCAAACCTGGAGTAGTATTTTTTATGAGCGGATTCGGAGATGTTCCGATTGACATTATAACAGTCTTGCAAGGAAGCTCGAATTCGCTGCCCTTGATCGCCACAGGCCTTCTTCTGCCTTTTTCATCAGGCTCTCCGAGCTCCATCCTTATGCACTTTATCGCCTTAACAGAACCGTTCTTCGGATCCCTTGGATCGTCAGGATTAAGATAACCGATGATTTCAACAGGATTTGTAAGCAAATCGAATTTGATCCCCTCTTCCATGGCATGCTCGACTTCCTCTTTTCTAGCAGGAAGTTCATCAAGGCTTCTCCTATAAACGACATGAACCTCATCAGCGCCAAGCCTGAGAGCCGTCCTTGCCGCATCCATAGCAACATTTCCGCCACCAACGACAACAACAACACCATCCTTGGAGATCGGCGTCTCGCTATCAGGAAGATACGCCTTCATCAGGTTGCTCCTGGTCAGGAACTCATTTGCCGAAAACACGCCATTAAGACCTTCTCCAGGAATATTCATGAAATTCGGAAGCCCGGCGCCGGAAGCGATATAAACCGCCTCATAACCGCTTTCAAAAAGCTCTTCAATGGTGAGCGTCCGTCCGATTATGACATCGGTCTGAACATCAACCCCCAAAGCCTTCAGCGAATCGATTTCCTTCTGAACTATCGTCTTTGGCAATCTGAATTCCGGAATTCCATAAACCAAAACCCCGCCAGCGGTATTAAGCGCCTCGAAAACAGTCACCTTGAATCCCGCTTTGGCCAAATCGCCAGCGCAGGTAAGTCCCGAAGGACCCGAACCGACTATAGCAACCTTATGGCCATTGGCCTTCGGCATCTCAACCGCAGAACTCTCATGATGATCAGCAACATACCTTTCAAGCCTTCCGATTCCAACGCTCTCACCCTTGATTCCGAGCGTGCAATGCTTCTCACATTGCGATTCCTGAGGGCATACGCGACCGCAAACCGCAGGAAGCGAAGAGGTTTTACGTATGATATCGTAAGCGCCTTCGAAATTTCCGGACTTGCATTCGGAAATGAATTCCGGAATGCTTATGTTCACGGGGCAACCCTTCACACAAGGCCTGGTCTTGCAATTCAAGCACCTGTTCGCCTCATCAATAGCCATTTCCTTGGTATATCCCAACGCAACTTCCTTGAAATTATGCGCCCTTTCCTTAGGATCTTGAGAGGGCATCGGATTTCTCGTCATCTTCAGCGCCATATCACTTCACCTCCTTTTTGAAAAGATTGCAGGAGGCCTCTCTCGCCTTCTTCTCAAAATCGGCATACATCCTTCCCCTGGACATAGCCTCATCAAAATCAACCTCGTATCCGTTGAAATCAGGACCGTCAACACATGCGAACTTCATGACCTTGCCCTTATCCGTGTTCAAAGTAAGCCTGCAGCAGCCGCACATCCCCGTGCCATCAATCATTATCGGATTCATGGATACCGTCACAGGTATTCCATAAGGCTTCGCCGTAAGCGTAACGAACTTCATCATTATGACCGGGCCTATGGCAATGATCTCATCAAACTTCTCACCGCTCTCCAAAAGCTCCTTGAGAGGAACTGTCACATTTCCCTGCCTTTTGTACGAACCGTCATCCGACATTATTATCAATCTATCGGATGCCTTCTCGAACTCCTCCTCAAGAATCACGAGATCCTTGTTCCTGAATCCTATTATGCTCGTCACATTAGCTCCGGCATCATGAAACCCCTGCGCTACAGGCATTGAAATCGCACAGCCTACGCCTCCGCCTACGACACATACCTTCTTTTTGCCCTCCATATCGGTAGGCTTTCCCAAAGGACCGACAAAATCCTGTATGCTATCGCCTTCGTTCTTCTCATTAAGCTTTCCTGTAGTTGCGCCGACAATCTGGAAAATTATCTTGACAAGACCTTTCGCAACATCACAACCCGCAACGGTAAGCGGTATCCTCTCACCACCTTCGTTGACACGAAGAATTATGAACTGCCCCGGCTTGGCCTTCTTAGCCACCAAAGGCGCTTCTATCTCCATCTGCGTAACAGTTGGATTAAGAATCTTTTTGCTCGCTATCCTAAACATATCATCTCCCTTTGAATTTCAGGATTCCCTCCAAAATCTAAAAATTGAATTATATACCAATATCCTTGAATTTTCAAAACGCTTTCGAGAAAATAATCGAAATCACCTATCGTACGGCCAAAAAAACGCAAAAACGACCCGAAATCGCATGAAGATGTCACTCCGTTCCGATTTTGCTCAAAACCGATTTCAAACGCGCGGGATCGCTTTTATAGAAGAGGTTGCTGTCACGCATTATAGCCACCGCTCCCGGTTTGCCGCCCTTTATCTTTCTCACATCCTTCACAAAAGCCTTATGGAGCTCACCCTGCGTTTTCCGACCGGAATAAAACAAAGCAAGCTCCGCAGCATCAAGCAACGCATTAAGAGGAACCGACTTGTTCTTAGGAGCCTTGATTATAACATAACAGCCGCTTTCGCCCCTAAGATGCAGGAAGAGATCGTTCCCACGAGCAAAGTTACGCAGCAAAGCCTCATTCTCGCTGGAATTGCGACCTGCGGCAATCTCAACGCCGCCCTCTGACATGCACCGTACAAAAGGCTGATGCTGTTCGCTCTTGCTGTTCCCCGGCCGGCTTTTGCGAATCCTCTCATAAAGCTCCTGAACCAAAGCCGCATCATGGCTAGCGCATGCCGACTCGTATTCGCTTTCCAATTTGGAAAACGCCGCCGACTCATCGGCAAGCCTTTGAGCATTAACCTCATTCTTGCGCTTTTCGCTCTTGAGAGCGTTATACAATTCATCGATTTCACATCCGGATACTGAAGAATAGTCTATATTCCGAATCTTATCCTCCAGCGATCCGACCCTGGAATTATCCAAAGCAGCCTGAAGGGATTTTATGGAAGACCGCATGCGCTGCGACTCTCTTTTCCATTCGTTCTCGAGAAGAAGAAACCTATACTGGAAAAGACTTTCCGAAACATCGGTTGCAGACTCATAATAGTCCATGAGCTGCATGCTGAACGTATTGTATTTGAAATCCCTTTCGCGCACGCCAAAGGAATCCTCTTCCTTAGACTGCGAAGGAACAAACGCATTGCCTTTCATCACGCCCTCTTGCGGACGCCTGAACAATGCTTCCAATATCATATTGCGCTTATCCGTTATGACCACATTGGCCTTGCTGGCTGAAAACAACCGGACATACATGCATATGGTCTCATCAAGATGCTTCAAAGTGAATCTGACTTCCCTCTCATTCGGAACCTGATACACTTCCATGACCTTCGCCGGAGTCACAACAGACCGTGTGAATTGAATGAACCTCTGAAGTTTTGCTGTTCCCGGCTTCTTATCCGGTATCTCATACATGCAAACGGGTGCGGCAAGCGAGATGAACAGCAAAACACGCCCCTTATCCTTGCGATGAAATGTCAAAGTAAGGGACGAAAAAGAATTCTGCCTTATATCCGAAAGTATGCCACCCTTCAACGCGGCCTCTTCCAGCACAAGAGCGATCTCGCCCGCCGTAATGCTTTTCTTAGTCGTCAAGAATCTCCAGTGTGATGCGCTTGTCAAGCTTCACGCCGACCACGCTCAGAATAACCCTGATGCTCTTCGCAATGCGACCCTGTTTTCCTATCACCTTGCCTATATCATCAGGAGCAACCCTCAATTCAATCATCGTGTTCTTCTCGCCTTCGATGACATTCACATTCACTTCGTCGGGCTTGTCAACAAGCGCCTTGACGATATATTCAACCAAATCCTTTTCCATAAGACCCCTTATCGAACGATCTGGATGCCGTTCTTATTAAGGATTCTTTTCACGGTATCAGATGGAACCGCGCCTTTTTTGATCCAATCCTGAATCTTCTCCTGGTGCAGAACGACCTGATTTTCCTTCTCGCACGGCCTGAACTGACCGACCTCATCAATCGTCGCGCTCTCCCTAGAACTTCTGCTATCAGTCACCACAATCCTGTAATACGGATGCGCCTTGCTCCCAAAACGCTTCAATCTCATGCTTACCATTTTCGAACACTCCTTCTCAATACATCAATTTCCAATATATCAATGCTGAAATTTACGCTTTGATTTTATTCTACTCTTTTCCGTTTATTTTTCAAGGGCGTTCCAGAAAAACCGCCAATATGGCATGCCACCAAATCCAAGAGAAAAATGTATGAGCGAACAATTCCCCATCCGATAAGAATGAGATTTTTATGAATGAGGTTTTTCCAAAACCCCTTCCTTCATGCTGATTGCTCTTTTGAAGCAGGGCATAAATCCAACGGATTTTCTCAAAAACCCTAAATACATGCAGTATTTGCAGTATTTGCGGTTTTTCCAAAGAATGCCCTGGTTCAAAATAGGCTTCGCATCATTTTGAAATAAATTTTGAAAAAACCTCTTGAGAAAAGAAAGTCACCACAATAAAAAAGGCTATGTCCGAAAGTTTGACTGATAGGACAGAGCCGCAGAGCCGGAGAGGTGCTGGAGAGGCGCGCTTTGGGGCGAAAAGCCT